>JBDTIC010000071.1:0-13814 GCA_039936595.1 Ginsengibacter sp.
CTAAGAAGATTATAAATATTATATCAATCCAACAAACCAATAACTTCGTTCTTATATTTGTGCAATTTTAAAATAAGATTAAACCATTGAGTAATATAACTAAAGAAAGAAAGGCTTTTTTCAAAAGGATCCGTGGCACTGATACTGAAGGTGCAGAAATGAGTTTCATAGACCATCTTGAAGTTTTAAGATGGCATCTTTTTCGGGCGGCAATAGTACTCATAGTTGTTGCAATTTTCGTGTTTCTATATGTTGACTGGATCTTTGACAATATCATATTTGCCCCAGCTAAAAAAGATTTTATTACTTATACAGGGTTGTGCAATCTGAGCCATAAACTTCATTTGGGCGATGCGCTATGTATGCCACCTATAGACATTCAGTTGTTAGGTACTACAGTAAGTGGTCCTTTCATGTCCGCGATAAGTATTGCTTTTATGGGAGCTATTATTATAGCCTTTCCTTATCTGCTGTGGGAAGTATGGCGTTTTGTAAAGCCCGCACTTTCTTCCAAAGAAATAAATTATGCCAAAGGAAGTATCGGTTGGGTTTCCTTATGTTTTTTCACAGGCGCTGCTTTTGGGTATTATTTGCTTGCGCCATTTACTTTTAACTTTCTGGCCAATTTTCAACTAGGCAAAATGGGCGTTTATAAGTATATGCCTACGCTCGATGATTATATTGATACACTTACATCACTGATATTAGGATGTGGAATTGCTTTCGAATTACCAGTGCTTGCTTATGTGCTTTCTAAGCTTGGGTTAATCACTCCTGCGTTCTTAAGGACTTATAGAAAGTATGCTTATGTAGTGATATTGATCGTAGCGGCTGTCATTACACCCTCTCCCGACTGGACCAGCCAGACTATCGTTGCCATTCCATTGATCCTTCTATATGAAATAAGTATCTTCATCAGTAAAAGAGTGGATAAGCAAAGGATTAAAGCAGAAGCGGAATGGGATTAATAGATTAAGCCACTTACCTTAAAATCCAGGCTTACTTTTGCGCCGGAGCCAGAATTATTTTAAGAATGTCATAAGCAAGCCATCTTCTCCAGCCTTTTTGTTGTTAACCAATCAAAATGGTTTTATAGGTGCAAAAGGTTGATGCAACCTAAAAAAATCCCCGATCCCTGGCGGTGACTACATTCTGACGGTTACACGTTGATTTGGGATTATGGGAAGCAAATACAAAAGTATAAATAATCAAAATTATAACTATTGAGAAATGGGATGCTAATATTTTGTTGGCATTGTATCTTCAATTTTAACTTTCTAATAAAGTACGATTAATCTTGACAACCATACTTGTATTTTAAAATGATCACTATTTTGATTTTCAAAATAAATTCCGAAAAAACGACTTGAATTACTAATCTGGAGATCGAACAAATACAGCACAAATATAGACAATCACTCTTGATCAGTTTCTTACCGACTTGGACAAGAATGTGGTAGATCATGCACTTAACGGGTTTATTAGTTCTGTAAATATTTTGGAGATAGAGTTGATTTTATTAAAAAAGCCATGAAAAAAAGTTAATGGAATCTGGAATTATTCCTTTCACTACCCTAATTTTAAAATAACCTTCATCATTTAGGAGTGGCCAAAGTAGAAATCTTTATTTTAGAACTACCTCTTATGATCATTTTTGTTCTGCTAACCTAAGGTAATTTTTTTCTCTTCCCTTGATGAACTTTGGAAACCATCTTTATTCTTGCGAAGTTTGTACAACTTTCTATTTTGTTACCATGAGAAGAAAATTCATTTTATTAAGCATCCTTTCGATTTTGATTATAGTACCCTTGGCAGTCTTTACCTGGAATGGCTTCTGGTGGATATTGGCAGTAGTCATAGTCTTGGTAACTATCGGAATAAGTGATCTGATACAAACCAAACATTCCATCTGGCGTAACTTTCCATTGTTGGGCCGTTTGCGTTGGATCATGGAAGCATTGCGGCCAAAACTCTATCAGTACTTTGTGGAAAGCGACACTGATGGCAAACCTTTCAGCCGACTTGATCGTAATCTCATTTACCAAAGGGCAAAAAGACAATTGGACACCATGCCTTTCGGTACGCAGGCAGATGTGTATGCCGAAGGTTATGAATGGATGACACACAGTATTGCTCCTAAGAATTTCCTTAAAATGAATCACAATCCCAGGGTATTGGTGGGAAATAAAGATTGTAAGCAGCCGTATAGTGCAAGTGTGCTGAACGTAAGCGCTATGAGTTTTGGATCACTAAGTACAGCGGCAGTAGAGGCATTAAATGGAGGTGCAAAGATGGGTGGCTTTTCGCAAAACACCGGTGAAGGAGGAATAAGCCCATATCACCTGACCGGGGGCGGTGACCTGGTATGGCAAATAGGTACAGGCTATTTCGGAGCAAGAGACGCTGATGGTAATTTTAGCTTTGAAATATTTAAAAAAAATGCCCTGAGGCCAGAAGTAAAGATGATTGAGATAAAACTTTCACAGGGAGCCAAACCTGGACATGGCGGCATATTACCGGCGAAAAAGAATTCTCCTGAAATAGCGGCTATCCGCCATGTAGAGCCGTATATAACCATATACTCCCCACCCTATCATTCAGCGTTTCGCGATCCAATGGAATTCATCCGTTTTATACAGGCAGTAAGAGAGGCAAGTGGAGGTAAGCCCGTTGGCTTTAAATTATGTATCGGCCATAAAAGTGAATTCATTGCAGTTTGCAAAGCAATGATCGCTCTGGATCTTTATCCTGATTTTATTACTGTGGATGGTGGAGAGGGCGGTACTGGCGCGGCGCCACAGGAATTCAGCAACTCCGTAGGCGCTCCGTTTATGGATGGATTGTCTTTTGTGGCCAACATGCTCAATGGTTTTGATATACACAAGCACATAAAGATTATCGGTTCCGGGAAAATATTAAGTGGCTTCCACATTGTAAGAGCGCTCGCTCTTGGTGCTGATATGGTTAACAGTGCGAGAGCTATGATGATGGCATTGGGCTGTGTACAGGCATTGCTTTGTAATACCAACAGATGCCCTACGGGAATTACTACTCAGGATCCACAATTGGTAGCAGGCCTGATAGTAAGCGATAAAAAGGTAAGAGTAGCCAATTATCATGAAGACACAATAAAATCTTTTGTAGAATTGCTGGGTGCTGCCGGCATTGATGACCATACCAAATTAACACGCAGTCATATCTATCGCAGGGTATTTATGAATGAAGTGCGCACATTTGAAAACATATACCCCAGCCTGGAACCGGGAGCTATGCTGAATGGAGACATTCCTGAAAAATACAAAGACGATTATGACAAGGCTGATATGGAAAGATGGAACTAAAATAAAAATGTTACAATACTAAAATACAGGAAAAGGAAAGACAATAATAATACTTTGATACAAAAGCCAATTCACCGAAAATTAAATTCATGGATGATTTGAACATTGAACTATTACAAAGAAAATATAATCAAGCGCTCTTTGATAGATTTATGCCTAACATGGATAAATATGTGATAGACCATGAATTAGGCGGATTTATGTGCTCTGTAAATATTGTGACCGGTGAGTTGGTGTCTACCAATAAAAAAACATGGTTTGAAGGCCGTGGAATCTGGGTTTATTCGTTTCTCTACAATCATTTCGAAAAAAATCCTCATTATTTAGAAGTTGCCCGCAAGTCCAAAGATTTTATTTTAAAACTACTTCCTGTTGATGACCGTTTTTATTTTGCGGACTATAGTAAAGAAGGCAAGCCGCTTGCCGAAGCGGAAGGAGATATATATGGGAATCTTTTTGTTGCAGAAGGATTGGCAGAATATTCAAAAGCTTCCGGCGAAAAACAATATTTTGATTTGGCAAAGGAGATCGTTTTAAAAGCCTTAGAACGATACGATAGACCAGACTTTCATTATTCCTATCACGCAAAGTCTTTGGAAAGAGGACCAAGAATATTGGGACATTGGATGATCTTTTTAAGTCTCGCTACTCAGATGATTCGTCAAATGCCTGATGTAGAATTGGAGGCGCTTGCTGAACGCTGTGTGAAAGCGATTATGAAATATCACCTGAACGCTGAATATGGACTTTTGAATGAAGCTCTTGATCACAAGCTGCAACCTCTTTCGGATATTGTGGCTAATCAATTTGGAGACATTGGACATGGTTGCGAAACTTTGGCGTTCGTGATGAATTATGCAGTTTTGAAAAAAGACGCTAAACTCTTTAAAGAATCATCAGAAGCTTTTAAAAGGCATGTGGAAGTAGCAAAAGACAAGGTGTATGGCGGTTACTTTCTTACCATGCCGAATGTAAATGAAAACTTGTATGAGCTTAGAAAAATGCAGTGGCTACCCGAAGAGATACTTCTTGGAACACTCACGCTCATAGAACATACCGGCGATGAATGGGCGTTAAATACTTTTATAGAAACTGAGACCTACCTGAGAGAAAAATTCATGCGTCCCGAATATGCCTTTTCGATTGATAGCGGTGAAAGGAAACTTGAACATTTTTCACCGATACGGGCAGAACATTATCATTATCCACGTCAGTTGATGGTTTCTCTTCTGGCCTTTGAACGCATGATCAAAAACGGTAAAAAGAAGTCGGGTATATTTGGATGACAGTTAACACAAAATACGACAGATTGATTACAACTTATAAATCTACTCAACAGCAATTCTCGTTGTCACCCATTCTCTTGACTGGTAAGCATTATAGGAACGTGGATAGGTCAATATGATCTTTTTTGTTTTCCGGTCTTCAATAAGTGATATATGAGATATATCAAGTCGTCCACGTGAGTTATCTTCTTCGTGATGTGTATCAACTACCAAAAGACTTTTGCGAATTAATTTTAAACTTTTAGTATTCACTTCGCCAAACACCAAAGGCCAGCGCGGGAGATTTCCTTTACTGTTTTCTTTATTCATGTTTCCCACCCAAAAACATCGTCCGCTTGAGTGTTTAAAAAGAGTTGACATTGAAGAAGGAGAATAAAAAGCTTTACCATCTTCAAATGTAAAAGGTTCAGGGTCAGACCAGCGTTCTCCACCATCATTTGACACAACGTACCATTTGTAAGAAGGAAGCGGTTCTCCGGAAATACCTTTGCCTTCATTGCTGCCGCGCATTACCATTAGCAGTCGCCCATCCCGCATCTCCAAAAGCGTAGGCTCAATCATCCCTCGTGTAGAGCGTTTAGGATCCCCTTCTATCCTTTTAGACATTTTCCAGGTGATTTTATTAGTATTGGTCCATGTGCCTATTAAAACAACCACATCTGTATAGGTAAAACCTCCTCCGGGATTCCATAACTCACCATCCGGGCCCAAAGGTGTGGTTTGTGCCGGCACAAGGATTTTTCGTTTTTTAGTGATTACAGGTACGGAACCTATATCACCTAAATAGATCGAATTTTTTCCAATAAATATTTCCGGAAATGGATGCTGAAAAGAAAATTCACCTGCCTCAATAATAGGATCGTCAAAAAGCCAGGTTTTTCCTGAATCTTGTGACACCCGGTATCTTAGGTAATATGTTTTTTGTGCAATGGGCGGCTCTTCTATAGTTGAATCAAGATCTTGTACATCAAGAGCATTGAATATAGTTACGATCTTCCCGGTTTTATTATCCAGTACTGATGACATAGGATCACGACGATAACCATTCGGTAAACCAGCACTAAAATCCGGTTTCATGGGGTTCACACTCCACGTCTTGCCATTATCGGTGGAAATAAAATCATCAGTTCGAAGTTGAAGACCTTTTGTGGTAAGATAAAGGCTTTTATAAAAGTGGGGGATTTCGGCCGAAATAGTCCGACTGACAATCTCTGGATTGATACGCCCACTTTCATGTACCTGGGCTGATAAAGCAGTTGTAACAACAATAAGCGCTAACAACATAACTCCATAAAGAAAAGGTTTTAATGTATTAGTAGGTACCATGAGAGGTATAAATTAGGTGATTGACGACAAACTTATTCTTCAAATAAGTTTCCCTGTGAAGATGGCTTTTCATTCCCGACCCAGGTCATTTTATCATTTTTAGAATAATCGGCGAGTTTATTTCCAATAGCCCTCCATCCCATAACATCTACTACTTTGAAGAGCTTGATTTTTGCACTCCTGATTTGCGTTCCACGTCCACTATGCATTTCAAGGATGGGTTCTGCGATGGTAGTCGCTTCGATCAATACGTTACCAGCACCTTCTTTTATAAAAAGAAATTTAGTATTCAAGGTATTGGTTTCTATCTTAAAACGCTTTACGTTGTATTGAAGCTTTTCATTATCAAGATATACGGCTGTAATTATTTTTTCAGTATCAAATTTTTCTATTAACTGGATAGTATCTACATCAAATCGCTGCGCCAACTCCTGTCCGGCTATTTCATAATTACCATCTTTATAAATCACCAGAATTTTATCATCACCATCAAAATTTCCTAATAACTCTCCTTTTTCTTCTGTATTTAATCTCCCAAAAGTATCGTCAAACCACAGCTTGCGTTGATCCAGGGTGGATTTTCCTTTTTCTATAAGTCGAATGGATTTTACCGGGTATTTGGTTACCTGGTTTCCTACACTACCACGGCTGCGGATTTCCATGGTTTCAAAATAAAAATCAATTTCCTTAATCCTGGCTTTGCAGCCTGGCGTTAAAATGATTTTTACAACTTCTGCCTCCCCGTTAGGATTGACGCTAAAATAATGGACTTTGCCCTTGTCATCTCCTTTCGTAAGATCATATTCTTTATCGCGCGTAATACTAGTTACATTAAAACGTTTTGCATAACTGACACCTTTTTTTCCCTCGGCGTAGATCATATTGTAAGTAGTGCGTTCATCATTATTCTTAAAAACTGCCACGTGAATGATATCTTTTCCTATGAAAACTTTATCGGCCACTTTCACCACTTTCATCTTACCCCATTTGGTAAATGCTATAATATCGTCGAGGTCGCTACAGTCACCGATAAATTCATCTTTTTTGAGAGTCGTGCCTACAAAGCCCTCCGAACGATTCACATAAATTTTAGTATTGGCAATAGCTACGTTCTTTGCTTGTATGGTATCAAAAAGTTTGATCTCTGTTTTTCTCTCCCGCCCTTTCCCAAATCTCTTTAACAACTCTTCGTAATAAGCGATTGCGTATTCAGTCAGGAATTCTAAATGGCGTTTTACCTGCGCAATTTCATCTTCAAGAGATTTTATTTGCTCATTCAGATCATCAATATCGAGTTTATAAATTCGGCGTACAGGCTTCTCCGTTAGTTTAAGAATATCCTCTCTTGTAATGTCTCTCTTGAGAAGAGCCTTGAACGGACTGAATGCTTTGTCAATAGCGGCAATAACCTTATCCCAGGTCTCATGTTTTTTTTCTAACTCCTTATATATTTTTTCTTCAAAGAATATTTTTTCAAGTGAAGTGTAATGCAATTTTTCCTGTAGCTCTTTCAGTTTGATTTCGAGCTCCTGCTTCAATAACTGCCTCGTATGGTCTGCAGAAAATTTCAACAAATCCCCTACTCCTGGGAAAACCGGTTTTTGACCTTCAATCACACAGGCATTGGGCGATATGGAAATCTCACAATCGGTAAACGCATACAGCGCGTCAATAGTGATATCCGGAGAAATACCAGGAGCAAGATCAATGGCAACTTCCACTTCAGCAGCAGTATTGTCTGTAACCTTTTTAATCTTTATTTTACCGCTGTCATTCGCTTTGATGATGCTATCAATCAGTTGAGTAGTCGTTGTGCTGTAGGGAACATCTTTTATCAAAAGTGTTCTTTTATCGTGTTCTTCAATCCTGGCCCGCACTCTTACTTTGCCTCCCCGTATCCCTTCATTGTAATGAGTTACGTCTATCATACCTCCGGTAGCAAAGTCCGGATAAAGCTCAAACTTTTTGCCCTTGTAGTATTTGATGGTAGCATCAATTAATTCACAAAAATTATGAGGAAGAATTTTTGTAGCGAGGCCTACAGCAATTCCATCAGCGCCCTGGGCAAGCAAAAGTGGAAACTTCATCGGCAGCGTAACAGGTTCATTTTTTCTTCCGTCATAACTTAATTGCCACACGGTAGTTTTACTGTTAAACGCTACCTCTAATGCAAATTTACTT
This sequence comes from Ginsengibacter sp., assembly GCA_039936595.1. Taxonomy (GTDB): domain Bacteria; phylum Bacteroidota; class Bacteroidia; order Chitinophagales; family Chitinophagaceae; genus Ginsengibacter. The sequence goes on from JBDTIC010000071.1 coordinate 8,135, forward strand.
GGCCGGGCTTCAATATATCTTGGCGCTGCTGCGTCATCACCCGTGCGTACATCGCCCCAGTTTCCCTGTGTTTCAATCAATAAATCTTTTTGTCCAAGATTCACGATCGCATCCCCAATGCTTGCATCGCCATGAGGATGGTATTGCATACTTTGACCTATAATGTTGGCTACTTTATTAAAACGTCCGTCATCCATTTCCTTCATGGCATGAAGAATGCGACGTTGAACGGGCTTTAGCCCGTCTTCAATTGCAGGTACTGCCCTTTCCAATATTACATAACTGGCATAATCCAGGAACCATGTTTTGTATTGTCCGGAAATTCCGGAGTCGCTGTGTTGGTACTCTTCTTTAATCCTCTTTGCCATTTTTTATTTTATGAATATTAGAATTAATATTCAAGTTTGAAATATTATTGAACATTTATTTTCTGTGCGATATTGCTTATAACTTATTTGCTTCCCATTGAATGTGTTCTTTTAATTTCACTACTTCCTTCATGCTTGATTTTTTTCTGTTTTTTTGCGGGCAAAAGTATAAAATATTACACGTTTCCTGTATTCCTGGAAAATTTACAGTTGATCTGCCTATTCAAGCGGTTGGCGCCGCAAGTCAACACTGCTGGTTTGAGAGCAAGATGTTTTTTTATGACGGGCAGCACAATTTTTTTTTTAAGTCTGTAAAGATAACGCGGTCTGACCAAGGCTTACCGGCTGCCAGGATTGATGGTTAGCGGTCAGTACCGAAGGTCAGAACGCGGGCATAGCTTAGAAGATGCAATTAATAGGTTTATTAGTCATACAATTCAAACAAATATTTTTCATCCTACTCAATTTTAAAAATATTTAAAACCTGAATGTATTCATCCAGAAATGTTTTCTTTTTTATGATGCTGCGGTTGGTTCAGAATATAATTTGTCACTTTTGTCGTTTGCAATTTTGAATAGGAAAGATGCTTCAAAACTCCTGCCCATTCATTTCAGGCTTGCATCTTGCCAAATAGATTTTTCCAAAATTTCTATCTTTCTACTTCAATTTTTCAGATATGCAACCTTTAAAAAAAGTTAATTTTAAATATTTATCTGTACTATTGCACTATTCAATTGTTAATCTTTAAACCCAATAAAACATGTTCTATATACATAATGTATAACGTCGAATTTTACCAAAATAAGGAAGACCGTTAGTCTCTCCACTAATCAAACCGATCATAAACTATTTAGACCAACGGAGAAAAAATTAATTCTCCAATTTTCTAACATTACAAATTAAAAGTATGAGAAAACTACTATTGTCAGATCTTTTCAATAGCGATCACTTTCCACCAAAATCTGCACTCGCTATGAGATTTATTTCTATTTTAATCCTTATTTGCAGTCTACAGGTTTCTGCAAATGCCTATAATCTTCCGTGGAATGCACCCGAATACTACACTCCTGTTCCCCAACAAGCCATACAAGGCACGGTTACTGATGAAAGTGGAACTCCTCTATCGGGCGTTTCCATACAGGTCAATGGATCCAACCTGGGCGCCATAACAGATGCTTCCGGTAAATTTCAATTAGACGCTCCGGATAATGCAGTGTTGACAATTTCCTTTGTTGGTTATGAAACACAGGAGGTAACTGTAGGCAACCAAACCAATTTCAGTATTAAGCTTAAGGTTGCTGTCGCAGGGTTAAGTGAAGTGGTAGTCGTAGGGTATGGCACACAAAAGAAGATAAACCTTACAGGAGCTATCTCCACCATCAAGTATGATGAAACTATGGAAAATCGTCCAATCACAAATGCTTCACAGGCTCTCAGCGGGCAGGTTCCCGGTATGTGGATCAGTCAGAATTCTGGAGCGCCGGGAAGTGACGGAGCACAAATACGGGTGAGAGGATGGGGAACCCTTAACAACTCAGATCCGTTGGTTCTTATTGACGGTACCGAAGGCTCCATCAATGAAGTAAACCCGAATGATATTGAGAGCATGACTATTTTGAAGGATGCTGCCAGTTCTGCAATATACGGATCAAAAGCAGCAAATGGAGTGGTACTTATAACTCTTAAATCAGGGAAATATAATGGAAAGCCGCAGGTAAAGCTTTCCAGTTACGTAGGCAGGCAGACTCTGGGAAGAAGGTATAATATTGTTGATAATAGCGTTGATTATATGAACTTGTGGAATGAGGCACTGACGAACCAGGGCGGAAGTAAGCTATTCCCCGATGCCGTTATTGATGGTTTTAAAAATAATAACGACCCATACACGCATCCAAACACCAATTTTTTTGATGAGGTGTTCAGGCCTGCACCCATTTCGGAACATAACTTGTCTGTTAATGGCGGTTCAGAAAAAACCAAATTTTATATGTCGCTTGATTATTTGGATCAGCAAGGCATCATACAAAGTACAAATTCTAACCGGTACGGCTTAACGCTTAACATGGACTCTAAGGTTAATAAATGGTTGACTATAGGTGGCCGCTTGAACAGTATCAGAAAGTTCACAAACCAGCCAAGTGACTTTGGGCGCATATTATACATCTTCGCCAATGGGGCCTACCCGTTTACTGCACCCTATACAAAAGATGGCCGTTTTGGATCAGTTGAGGCAATTAATAGTAGTGGAAATCCAATTGTTGGAAACCGCAATCCTTTAATTGAGACAGCAAATGGGCAGAATCGGAGTGAGAACACTTTCCTCAAGATGAATGCATTTGCCGACATTAAATTTACAGATTTTTTGACTTTAAAGACAAGTCTTACTTCCCAGTACAATAATAATTTGAGTGATCTGTACAACAAACTGATTTACGGATATTCCGATGCCGGTGTAGCCGCAATAAACCTGGATTACCCCGTTCAATTAAGGGCAAACAGGTCTACGGTACAAAGCACTTTCAATGTTTTCTATTCCACGTTGAATTTTAATAAAACATTTGGAACGATACACAGTATCTCTGCAATTGCAGGAATGCAGGCTGAAAACACCATTATTAAAAATTCTCTCTCCCAGAAATCAGATCCTCCTAAAGAAGGATTGACACAGGTAGATGCAGGTACTTCAGGCATTCTGGCCGGGGGTAATATGAATGCATTAAGAGGTATCTCCTATTTTGGTCGTATCAATTATGCGTTGAAAGATAAATACCTCTTTGAAGCGGATTTCAGAGCAGACGGGTCTTCCCGGTTTAACAAGGATACCCGGTGGGGTTACTTTCCCGCTTTTTCCGCAGGATGGAGGCTAAGTGAAGAAGAATTTATCAGGAGTTTGAATATTTTTTCAAACCTGAAACTTCGTGGCTCATGGGGAAAGTTGGGTAACCAGAATATAAATTCATATTGGCCCTATCTGACCACCATTGCTCAAACCGACCCTTTGGGATATAACTATGGAGGAACTTTTGCACCGGGTGCTGCTGTTACTGCACTCGTTGATAAAAACATAAGCTGGGAAACCTCGGTAACAACTGATATTGGTCTTGAAATGGGATTTTTGAACAATCGGTTATCGGTTGAAGCCGACTACTTTAAAAAGACAACAACCGGAATTATCGTTCAGTTACCCATTCCGCTGGTTTTAGGAGGTGTTTCTGCACCTTTTGAAAATGTGGGAGAAATGGTGAATAATGGTTTTGAATTTAACGTCAACTATTCAGTACCGTCCCGAAACAGAAATCAGGTGGGGTATAGCGTAGGTGCCAATTTCACTTATATTGACAACAAGGTTACTAAATTCAGGGGAGGAAAAGCTCCAGATCAATTGTACCTCATACGCGAGGGATTTCCATATAAAGTATTATATGGCTATAAAGCCATTGGTATTTTTCAATCCGACACTGAAGCCCAGAAATATATGCCTGCAAACGGCTATCAGCCAAAAGCAGGAGATATTAAGTATGAAGATGTAAATGGAGATGGCAAAATGGGTTTCCAGGATAAAATGCCGTTGGGTAATACTATTCCAAAATATACTTTTGGATTTAACGGCAATGCTACCTTCAAAGGATTTGATCTTAGCATTTTATTACAAGGAATTGCCGGGGCGAATGCTTATACGGAAAATGCCTGGACTGAACCCTTTGGAATTTCAGGTGGCACAGTTACCAAAAGATGGGAAGATGCCTGGACACCGGATAATACAAAAACAGGTGTTCCCCGTATTACGATAAGTGATACCTGGAGAAACCAACAATCCTCTTTTTGGGTAAAGGATATATCATTTTTGAAATTGAAAAATGTACAATTGGGATATACTTTTCCAAAAAATATGATGAGCCATTTAGGTATTCAAAAGCTTTATTTATATGCTAATGCACAAAACCTGGGAGCTATCGTAAATAAGAGTTATGAGGGTTTTGATCCTGAAAGAAACACCTTTGATGCGGGTGAAAATTTTTATCCGATTCCCGTAATAATTTCTATCGGTGCAAACGTTAATTTTTAAATTTTGATATTATGAAAAGATTATTATACAGCTTAATCATCCTGACTTTATTTGTAATCAACGGGTGTAGTAAAAGTTATTTAGATGTCCTTCCTCAAGATAAGATTACATCTGCCAACTTCTGGCAAAGTGAAGGTGATGTAAAACTGGCGTTAAATGGTATATACAGTGTACTGAGGAACCGTGGTGTTTATGGTTCAGGACCCACAATGGACGCCATCACACCAGATGCTTATCAATGGGCGTACTGGAATGGGATGGAAGAACAGATTGGCGATGGTTCTAACACACCGGCAGATGCCGGACTAACTCAGGAAAGATGGACTACCTGTTACCAGATAATTAACCGGGCTAATTACTTCCTTGCTAATATAGACAAGGTTACTCTTAGTGATGAATCAAAAACCGCTTATGTAGGGGAGATTCATTTTTTAAAGGGAGTAGCTTATGCATTACTAGCTGAAACGTATGGAGGAGTTCCTATTTTTACCTCTGTTTTAACTGTGGACGAAGCGAGGCAGCTTACCCGTGCTTCTGCTCAGGAAACCTGGAACCAGGCAATAGCAGAATACGACACCGCAATAGCAAATCTTAAAGTAGTGGCACCACAGGTAGGAAGAGCTACTCAGGGTGCGGCTTTGGGGCTGAAAATGAGAGCCTATCTTTATCAAAACAATTATACCGAAGTTTTGAATACCGTTCAGAAAATTGAAGACCTTCATGTGTATTCACTTTTCCCCAGTTACGAAGGGCTTTTTAAGCTTGAAAATGAAAATAACAGTGAAGTGCTGTTTGATATTCAATATATCGGAGGCTCATTACAACAGGGTAATTTCTTTGCCTGGCTGGGATTACCGCAAAGTGTTGCCGCTTCCGGGGCAAGTGATCCCGCTCCTACCCAGCATATGGTAGATGCTTATGAAATGATTGACGGATCAGCTGTTGATCCTGCCAATCCTTATGTGGGGCGTGACCCGCGTTTGGATTTTACCATCTTGCGGCCCGGAGCCTATTTTGAGGGAAAACTTTACCCTACACAAGTCAAAAATCATACAGGTCAGAGGGTCGGTTTTGGCTTGCGAAAAAATGTTGGAGAGGGGATTCCTATAACCACTGCTCGTATGTCGCCATTGAATTTTATCGTGTTGCGCTATGCAGATGTATTATTATCTAAGGCAGAAGCACTGATCGAAACCAATCAGGACATTGACGCAGGTATAGCTCTGATAAACAGAATAAGAACAG
>JBDTIC010000072.1:0-2784 GCA_039936595.1 Ginsengibacter sp.
ATATAATCCCAGTGATTCTTTACAACGAATGAAAAAGTATTGGTCTGGTGATTTGAATGAAAGAAGAAAAAAGCTAATGCCCTTTACGTGGAATTATATTGCAAGACATGGGCAGTTGTATGGGAACCGTGATCTGGGTAATAAAGTGAATGTGATGAACCCCTATTGGTTTTCTTATCCTGGTCGTACAGAAGTTTTAAGTGGCTTTGTTGATACAGCAATCAACTCAAACGATTATCCAACTAATCCGAATACCAATGTGCTCGAATTTATCAATAGCCAACAAAATTACAAGGACAAAGTGGCTACTTTCGCCTGCTGGAGAGCTACCGGCAGGTGTCTTCGCAAAGATAAAAGTAGTATGCTTATTAACGTTCCGTGGGAAGATATTCAGGGAGATCAACTTTCTGAAGCTGAAGTATTAGCCAATGAAATGCAACATTTTATACCTCAGATTTGGGGAGACGATGAACGTTTGGATGCGAATGTGTATGCACTTGCAAAATCATACATTCTTGCAAGTCATCCAAAAGTTACTTACATAGATTTTGGCGATCCTGATGAGTATGCTCATGCAGGTAAGTATGAAAGCTATTTGGATGATATCTCTAATTTGGATGCAATGATTGGATCATTATGGACCAGTATGCAAAAGGATCAATTTTATAAGAACAATACAACATTTTTTATCGTGCCTGACCATGGCAGAGGCGTAGGCCCGCAATGGACCAGTCATGGAAGCGGAACACCTCATTCCAATGAAACATGGTTTATGGTGATGGGGCCTGATACAAAGCCTTTGGGTGAAATGAAAGTCAAAGAACAAGTCTTTCAGACACAATATGCAAAGACTATTGCAGCGTTATTGGGATTTGACTATAAAGTTTCAGGTAAATTTTTAGGAAAAGAGATTAAGCGAGTCATGAATGAGCGATGATTGGAGTCCAGACACTTAGGTTCATGAAGGCATCAGGCTTTAATCCGGGCGGGAAATAGTCAAAAAAGACACAGATGTAAATTATTAAAAAAGCTGCCTAAACATTTTTTTTACTTTTTTTACTTCTTATTGTCAAAGCAGGATACAAGGATTTGCCCAGTTATTTTGGGTGTTGACAAAAAGCGTTTTAAGAAGCTATTGGCGGGTACGCCACCTGTAGCAGTAAAAAGAGAGTTATTTTACCCATAACTTATGAGAAAATATCACAACCAATATTAGATACAATTCAGTGGGCGCTTTTGGGCTTCAGGCAGTGGTTGATTATTTTAAAGGCTATTTCTTCTTTGCGGCTTTCGCCCTTTTGAGCTATCGGGTAACAGGATACCTGGTTAGTAAAATTTCCTGAACTTCTCTTTCAGCACCAAAACCAATATCCACCATTTTCCTGACATCAGAAAAATGGTTTGAGACCTTTTCCCCCAATCGTTTATTTTGTTGGCGAGCCTCAAAAGGCTATTAGTTTATACGATAATTTTTGATTCATTTTATTTATAAACATATAATTTTTTGATGGAGAGCCAAAATAAAATCTTATACATACTGCTTTAAACATATCCTCCTAAACCTTCATCTCCCGATTTCGTTTTAAATTTGCGCAATGCCGGAGAAACAACAGCGTAAAAAATTACTGGACCTGGGTATCCTGAAAAAGGTTTTTGCGTTTGCGCTGCCTTATAAAAATAAAATCTACATTTCGATTTTTCTTTCAATAGTACTTGCGGTTCTTTCTCCGCTAAGGCCTTATCTGATCCAATACACCTTAAATGTTTTTATAAAAGATAAGAATATGTATTGGCTCATACTTATTACCATTATTCAGGTAGGAATGTTACTGTTGGAAACGGCATTACGATTTTATTTCGGTTTTATCACTTCCTGGCTGGGGCAAACTGTTGTTAAGGATCTCAGGGTTACGGTTTATAAAAAAGTATTGAATTTAAATCTTTCCCAGTTCGATAAAACACCGATAGGCACATTGACCACAAGAACTATTAACGATATAGAATCCATTAACGATATTTTTTCTAACGGGCTTATTCCTATTATTTCAGATATGCTGTCTATTATTTCGATACTATTATTTATGTTCGGTGTGGATTGGCGGTTGTCTTTGATAAGCCTCGCGCCATTCCCTATTCTGATTATCGCTACCTATTATTTTAAGGAAAGTGTCAACAAATCTTTTATAAAGGTTAGGAATGCTGTAGCGGCGTTAAATGCTTTTGTGCAGGAACATATCACAGGCATGAGTGTAGTACAGGCTTTCGCGGTAGAAGATAAAGAGTTTAATAAGTTTACCGCTATCAATAAGCAACATCGTAATGCCAACATTAAAGCCATATTTGCCTACTCTGTATTTTTTCCCATTGTTGAAATCATATTAGCATTTTCTATTGGCCTTTTAGTTTGGTGGGGAGGTAATTATGCGGCAGATGCCGGAATCATTATTTCATTTATTATGTACCTCAATTTATTATTCAGGCCCCTGCGGCAGATAGCTGATAAATTTAATGTACTTCAGATGGGTATGGTGGCGAGCGAAAGGGTTTTTAAGGTGTTGGCAAATGAAGATGTCACAGCCAACAATCCACATGGGTTACATCACGGGCTGACGAAGGGTCAAATTGAATTCAAAAATGTGTGGTTCGCTTATAATAAGAATGATTATGTATTAAAGAATATTAATTTTTCCATTGAACAAGGAGAAACTCTAGCCATTGTCGGCCATACCGGTAGTGGCAAAACTTCTATTATCAGCCTTTTGAATCGTCTTTATCCAATCACTA
>JBDTIC010000073.1:0-3529 GCA_039936595.1 Ginsengibacter sp.
GATGTTGTCATATCAGATGAGCTATTATTGTTGCATGAAACGGAAATAGTACCCATTAGTACGAAAATAAAAAAGACTTTCATTGTAAAAATATTTTTTGACAAATAAAAATAGGACATTTAAAACACAGGTAAATAGGTGCAAAAAAAACTGCTGCAGTATTTGTTGAAATGTAGCGGCTATAAAAAATAGCGTAAAAGTTTTAGCCCAGTTTTTCTAACCTGAAATCCAATCGTTTGTCTTTTTTGAAATATTCCATGATCATTACTGACCCTGACTTGGCAGGAAAAACTTTCATGACACTTGCCTTGGATTTTAATTCGATCTTATCTGTAGAAAATTTAGAACCATTGTAACGTATAGAATTGAATGTTTTTCCTTTGTAGTCTTTATTCTTTACCCAGTCACTGTAGCAAATGGTAAAATTAGCATTATCAGCATCTCCGGTAGTAAATTCATAATCAAAACCTCCACTCATTTTTACCATCAAAGCAATGGCGTGCTGGCTTCCGTAATCACTCGCAACGGTTGCGTCCACGGTGTTATTTGTTTTATCGTAAATAATAGCATTCGTGACCTTAAACTTGTTATTTAGCTCAATGATCACCATATCAGTTACTACTATTTTAGTAACACCTACATTTGTACGCCCTCCAGCTGCGGCCATTACAGCAGTTAAAGCAATACCTCCCGCACTGGCCTGTCTTTTATAACCTTCGCTTACTACAAATACTTTCCCGTCAGGTGTCTGGATCAGCTTATGGATATATAAATAGCCTACATCATCCAATTTACCTTTTTTATTGAGAGGGAGATATTTCCCAAAATCATCTGCCCAGGAATTATAGGTTTTAGTGAGCACTTTGCCTTCGTTATTTATTGAATATACCGCCAGCCCCTTGCTGAAATCTTTAATGATATTAGCTCCTTTGTTAAAATAACTTCCCATTACCAGGATTTCGTTTTTCCCCTGTAGAGAAACCACGCTGGTGGGAACAAATTTATAATCGCCATCATCAGCATCTTCTATATCAAATATTTTTTTCTTATTCAGTATGCTGATACCCACAAGATGAGCGTTCATCTTGCCGCTCAGCTTACGGCTCTTTTTCATTACCTCAAGTATGATCAGGTTATCAGTACTCCCAAGAAATTCTGCATTTGCAAAACGTTCTTCATCGTCATCAGGTAGATAAGACCACTGCTTTTTTTGCGCTGATGAAAAATAATCCACCTCATAAGTGCGCTGTTTGCCATCCCTGAGCGGAAGAATTGATACATAACCCTCACTCCCCACATTAAAAACATTTTGATTGGTTCCTTCATCAGTATGCATAGTTTCGTACCTGTTCATAAGGTCGTCAGATTTTTTATCGTATTCACGGCTGTATGAAAATTTAAGCTTTCCTTCCATGTCATAGATTTTCATATCAAGCGTTTTGTCATCTGCGTTCTTAAAAAGAAAAGCCAGGCTGCTGTTATTATAAGAGGCTTCAAGTAAGTTGATCTTTTTAGAATCTTCAAACTTTATTTCTTTAACCTTGTTGAGATTTTGATCAAGTACCTGTAACGTATATTCATTAGTATGCTTGTCTATTTTGTCGCTTTGGTAGAGGAAAAAATATCCTTTTATCTGATTATTCTCCATGATAGTGCCGCTATTGCGGAGATAAGCTGAATAAACTTTGTCTACACTTAATTTACTTTGAGCCTGCGCCATAAAGGCGGTGAAGAGCAGCAGGCAATTCGTAACCAAAAGAATCTTTTTCATTTTATTTTTTTAGTGTGATTTTTTTGAATAACATTTAATTTTTTAAAATTGAAATACTTGTATTATATGCATCTTTAAATGGTGCATAGTTCCCCATTTGTAACGCATATTGTTTTAGAAAATAGTAACTGATGGCCGCGTAATCTTCCCGATAAAGATTTTGAATAAACTGTAACAGAAGATTGTAACCAGGCCCAAAAAAGGGAGCTGGAAGATCGGTCACTTTACTTAACGTATGATCTTTTTGCGCGCTATAAAGTCCATTGAAAATTTTCCCGGTTTGTGCTATCAGGTATGGATCGGAAGGATTATGTTGTAAAAGTTGTATAGCATATTGCAGGCTCTTTGTGTAATTACCAGAACTAAAAGCATATTCCACCATTTCATACCTGAATGTATGAGTAAGCTCTTTAAACATTGACTGATTGATGACATGTTTTAAAGAAGAAGCAGACCTGTATTTTAATACCATCGGCTCCAGTGCCTTTATTCTTATTTTGCAATCAGGGTGTGTTTTCAACGAGTCAGCCATATTTTCATCCTGTTTCAGAAGTGCATGACCACCCAACAATCCTTCTTCCTTCGCAATCCATTTTTTTTGAAAAGGATATTCTTTAGTATTGAATAATTTTTGCAATGCCACATCCATTCTCAGCGTATCTATGTCAATAGAATCAAGCAGGGTGAGAGCTGTAAGAGACTCTGCAATATCGAACCGGGTATTACGTAAAAATTCTACTCCCATCGAATCCGCAGTGCTCTCATGGTCCCGGCCATGCCGCCGGCTATCGAACGTTAAACCTTTCAGTAATTTCTCAAGGTCTTGCCTCTTTCCATATTCCGTTTTCTTAATGGTTCGAAGCTCTTTTTGTACCTCTGGCGAATAAATGGTGGTCACATATTTTTGTATGCTGTTTTCGCTGTGACGGAGATAGAAATGAGCAAGCTCATGGCACAAAATAAACGCTACCTGGCTTTCATTATCCAGCCTGCTGAACAGGCCCATGTTGATTAGGATCAATCCTTCACCAAGATAGGCCGCGTTAGGAACACCCGATCTGGAAAAGTAACATTTGAATTCTGTGTTTTGCAGTGAGGGATTTGCGTTTATAATTTCTGCTACTATCTTATCAAGGTATTGCTGAGCCTGGGAGTTTGTATAAATTTCTTTTTTGTCAAATTTTTCTCTAAGATTATCCCAACGCTGTTTATATATTTTTACAAGGTCTTTTTTATTTTCAGAAGGCAGCAGCCTAATGTCCTGTTGGTACTGCTTTTCCAACATTGAAGCCACTGATTCCAACTGTGTATTATCCTCAATAGACGGGTTAAATATTTTTTGCTGTGCTAAAACCGGAAAAAAATTGATTACAACAAAAAGTATAATCAGAGATTGTCGAATTTTTCTAAAAGAAAAAAAATAGAATTTCATACTAATAACACAACTTAACAATAACTTAAAAATGAAATAACGGAAAATTTTTAATTTTATTTTAAATTGCTGATTGACGGATTTATTTACTAAGATTTTGGCAGATAATCAGAGGCTAGTGTTAATAAGGCTCTACACAAACGTGCGGATTGATGAGTAGTTAAGCTGTTTAATCGTTGTCATGAGCCGGGAGCTATCAGATCATTGAAATTCCCCATTTCTTTAAGATTTATTTCCTAAAACAGAAATCAAGAAGATATTTAGACTAGTATTTTAAATTTATTTTTTTCCATTTTAAAACAATTCCTTAAAAAATTTTTTCATAT
>JBDTIC010000074.1:0-8236 GCA_039936595.1 Ginsengibacter sp.
CAAAATTTTACTGATGTCATCACCCTCCCACAAATTGCTGCTGTTGCAAATTTGACGCCGCCAGCTTTTTGCAACTTTTTTAAAAAAAAGACACAAAAATCATTTTCTGAATTTCTCAATGAGTTGCGAATAGGTCACGCGTGTAAGCTTTTGCAAAATTTGGAACTAAGTATTGCAGATGTTTGTTTTAAATCAGGGTATCAGAATATGACAAACTTCAATAGCTTTTTTAAAAGAATCACAAGCAAAACCCCCAGTCAATACAGGAAAGAATATAATGGCCTAACATCGTAATCACTTTAATCAATTGCACCTCAACGCATCGTTTTCTCATAGATTATTCGCAAATCATTATTTTATGGTGCAAGAAGCAACCAGTAGGCCTTTCACAAATGGTGATGTCAAACTATATAGTTTTAATCCCGAAAGCCATATTTTTTACCAAAGGACAAACATTCTTTGTATGATAGTATGCTATCCGAGCAAGTAGGTGCTAATAAACAAGTGGCAGCGGTACAAACTCCCAACTCAAGGCATTTTTTTATTTCCCAATCCTCATGCAATCCCATTAGTACGCCTGCAGCAAACGCGTCTCCTGCACCTACTGTTCCAACAATTTTATCCTTTGGCACCAGAATGCCTGGCTGATAGATGACCTCCTTTTTATTGTTCATTGCTATTACACCATATTGATAATGAAGAAATACCCATTCTCTTACTCCCATTTCAATAATACTGGAAACCGCCTGGTAACAGGCATCTAATGAAATAGCACCGGTAACCTTTGTTGTTTCAAACCCAGTTAACATTTGTGCTTCTATCTCGTTGATAAAAAGAAAATCAATATAAGGTAGTGAAGGTGGTATAACTTTTTTAAAGAGCCCCGAACGGTCACTAACCAGGTCAGCTGACGTAATGAATCCATTCTCTTTCGCTCTTTTTAAAACTCTCGCAGCTCCGGTTTGTCCCTTTTCATCAACTATATCTAATTTATCTAACATCAGTAAATAGCCCAGATGAAATATTTTTGAAGATGAACCAATAAAATCAAAATGTGATTCATCAAGCAAGGCATTTGCACCACGCCGATGAAAAAAAGTTCTTTTCCCGGACGATTGTAAAGACATTACATCAGTATAAGATGTATTGGCACAACTAGTTTTCCTAATTTGGGTAGTGTTTATAGATAAGCTCTTGCATTCGTCAATTATAAAACACCCCTTTGTATCATTCCCAACCAGTCCAATTCCTTCCAGAACGAAAGGCACTTCTAATTTTGACAAATCCTTAAGAACATTATATGCTGATCCACCATTGCTGTTGTATTCTGCAGTTATACTAACAAGCTCTTCTAACGCCGGATAATTGTCTATTATTTTAATCTGATCTATAACCCAGTTACCACCTGCAAGGATACCTTTTCGCATAATGATATTTATAATTTGTGATTCGTACAGCTTTAGAAAGGATAAAGACTTCCAAATCAGAAACAATTATGAATTTCTATTAGAATAATAATTCAACTCTTATATAAAAAGAAAAGTTTTTAATTTACTCTTATACGTTTTTTTATTAAATTCTTTAACGCTTCTCTGTTAATTCAGGCAATATAATTACAGAGGTGTTTTTATGAGATTCCAGGGCCGCAGCAAAAACCTCGTGGCTTGCAATTGCCTCTTCTGGAGTGACACAACCAAATTTTCCGTTAAGCGTTCCTGCCCGTTCTGCAAAATATGCAGCTAACATTTGCATAAAACAATCCGGAAATCCAGCTTCAAATATTCCACCTGTTATAACAGGAAATGGAACTTGAAAACCGAGATCAGTACGCTGCCAAATCTGCTCTTTTTCTCTTTTAAAAGTCCAAAGTGCTTTTGTATCCTTTGTACTATATTTTACTCCTCCTTCGGTTCCTAAAACTTCAATGTACCAGGTATTAGTTTCTCCTGGAGCAAGACGCTTCATTTCAAGGGACATTGGCACCATTTCCTCATTAATATTTATTTTCGTGTATAATGATGCATTGTTCCAGGTATCACATACCGTCATTTTACCTTTGTTATCAGGTCTTTCCGTTATTATTTTCTGCAATTGCGCGTAAACCAATTTGGGTTTCCAGCCAAACCTTAATGGTATATGCATGATATGCATACCAAGATCGCCCATTACGCCAATTTCCCCACAATATATATTTTGGCGTTTCCAATTCATTGGTTTTTTCGGATCCATATCGCTGGAATGAAGAAGGCCGGTTTTAATCTGAATTATTTTACCTAACCTACCTGAAAGAACTTCACTAATTACCCGTTGTGGTCCAGGTAAGAATGGCATTTCTGAACTACATCTAACAAAACGGCCCAACTTATCCGCCTCTTCTTTAATAGCTATTGCAGCATCAAGATCAATACCAAATGGCTTTTCAGCCAGTAAGTCTTTACCTGCTCTGATCACATCAAAATATACTTGCTTATGTAAATTGTGCGGTAAGGCAACATATACCACATCTATATTCTTATCAGCAATTAATACCTTATAGTCCGTTGTAAAGAGCTTTACAGTATTAATTTTTCTATACCAGGAGAGAACATCTTCGTTTAAATCACACACTGCCGCCAATTCAACGTCTACATCAAAATTATTCAGCACAAACCATCTTCCAAATGCACTTGCTGCCTCCTTTCCCATTAGACCTCCTCCAATAATACCAATGTTAACTTTCCCCATTTACCCTATAATTAAAATATTACATTACATATAAAATTTTGCTAGCTCTTTTCGGTTTGCAACATTCCTATCACTTCACCTGGCTTACTCCCATCATGTACTATAGACATAAGCGCTTTCGTCATTCCTACAGGATTAGCATGTTGGATTACATTTCTGCCATACACAATTCCCTTAACACCTTGTTGCATTAATGAATAAGTTCTATTTAAAATCTCCTCATCACTTGCCCGACCTCCTCCACGAACTAACACAGGAATACGACCTGCCGTTTCTACAACTTTATGATATTCGTTTATATCATTTGTCGGATCTGCTTTTACGATATCAGCTCCAAGTTCAATAGCCTGTCGAACCAAAGTAATAATTTTTGAACTATCCCCATCAACATTGTATCCACCACTTATACTATTTGGCTTGAATACTAAAGGCTCAATCATTAATGGCATACTATAGCGGTCACAAGCAAGTTTTAGCTTCAAAATATTCTGAATGCATTGATCCATTATTTCAGGTTCATCGGGGATCATGAACAAATTTACTACCACACAGGCTGCATCAAGCCTTATTGCCTGTTCTACCGGCTCTTCAATCATTCGGCTATACAATTTTTTTGGTAATACGCTACCATAAACATTTGCAAGATCAGTCCGTAAAACCAGTGAAGGTTTTTCCCGGCTTCTTATAGATTGCAGATATCCTGCTTGACCAACCGAAAGTTGGATGGCATCAGGAGAAGCATTTACGATAACATTGACAGCGTGCTCAATGTTTTCAATTCCCATTAAAAATGTCGGTTCGTTAACGGATCCGTGGTCTATAGCCACATCGAAACAATTACCAGACTTTGAATTAAAAAGTCTATTTAGTTTATATTCTTTCATAAAATCAAAAATAAGGCATAAATGCCCGTGAAGTACAAATTTATTATCCGGAAATCGTCAGTTATATTAGTGTAGGTTTTGCTACGACATTATCACAATCTGCTAGTTGTCTATAGATTTTCATTATTTTTTAAAATTATTCAATTAGATAACATCAGTATAATTTAGGACACCCTATTTAATTGAAAAATCTACAACTGCACCATCTTAGAGTGCAGAGGTCTGTTATGATTAAATATTAACCAGGAAAAGACTCATTCTTGAAAAATTGAGCAGCATCTAGGTATTTTAATTCTCTACTGAAATACATCTTTTACATTTATAGTTAAAATATTCTGAGTAGATAAGTCGTCTCTTTATATATAAAAGCAGGTTATCAAATGTATCAATACCATACCTAAGATCAATGACTTAACATAAGTTAGTAACTTTGCAGTGAATTCCTTTATTGATTTTTAGTAAAAATATTTTTTGAAAAAATAAATAAATATCAGGCACTATTTGGTTACTCTGTTTAAATATTATTATTAACATCTTTATATTTATTTAAAATTTTGTTGTACTTAATAAGGTGATGATAGTAAAATTTTCCTATGACGATAACATATATTGCCATCAGATATAGTTTAAGATAAGATGCTGGATGTAAACAATTTTATACTCCTGAAGGAGTATTTAACCAATAGAAATATAATTGGCAACAATTCTTCAGTTTCTATTGAACCTATGTCGGGCGGAATTTCAAACTCTGTATTGAAAATCATTTCAGGTAAAGATCAATTTGTTCTGAAACAAGCATTGCCCAGGCTTAGGGTAAATTCAGAATGGTTTTCGGACGTAGCACGTAGTAACGTGGAGAAGCAGGCATTGAAATTTTTACCACAGATAATTCCAGGGATCACTCCCAAACTTATATACGAAGATGAAAGTAATTACTTATTTATTATGGAGTGTGCGCCAGAATCGAGTGTTACATGGAAATCTTTGTTGATGAGGCAGGATTGTAATGAACAGGTAGCGAGAAAGGTTGGGGCGATATTGGGAAGGCTTCATGACGAAACCCATAATTTACAAGACGCAAAAAATCTTTTTGGTAACAAGAAGTTCTTTTATCAGTTAAGGATCGAACCTTTTTTTGAATTTCTGCAATGGAAACATCCCGATTTAAAAAGTAAAATTAATCAGCATATAGCCCACTGTTTAGAAAGGGAATCATCTCTTGTTATCGGCGATTATAGTCCGAAAAACATTCTTGTGCACGAAGAGAATGTAATGGTCATTGACTTTGAAGTAATTCATTACGGAGATTCATCGTTCGACTTAGGGTTTTTGACAACACATTTGCTGTTAAAATCTTTAAAATTTAAAAAATTTAGAAGACGATATTACAATGTTTTGCGAGAAATAGTGGAGGGCTATTTCTCACACGTTCATTTTTCAAAAAGAGATGAATTAGAAGCATTAGCTGTACAGCAACTTGCCTGGCTAATGCTTGCAAGAGTTGACGGAAAGTCTCCTATTGAATATATTACAGAAGAGAGTGATAAGCAATCAATTCGTTATGCCAGCTATGAGATTTTGCACAACCAGATGAAAACTTACCAGGAAGTTATAGACTTCTTCAACTTAAAAATGAAACAGAACTCATGAAAATAGAACATATTCACGGAAGACAGGTATTTGATTCGCGCGGCAATCCAACTATAGAAGTGGATGTTTTATTGGATTCCGGAGCAAAGGGAAGGTCTATTGTTCCATCAGGCGCGTCAACGGGTGTTCACGAAGCGTTGGAATTGAGAGATAACGATCCAAATAAGTTTCTTGGTAAATCTGTTTATCGTGCTATTGATCATGTAAACAATATATTAGGGAAGGAACTGAGAGGATTTGATGCGTTTTCACAGCGCCAATTGGATGAACGCATGATTGAAATTGATGGAACGGACAACAAAAGAAACCTTGGTGCCAACGCTATTCTGGGAGTATCTATAGCAACTGCTCAGGCAGTTGCAAACGGACTAAATATTCCGCTATATAATTATTTAGGAGGTGAGAGTGCTAATGTATTGCCAATGCCAATGATTCAAATGATTGGTGGAGGAATTCATGCTGGCAACGTTATTGAAGTTCAAGATTTTTTGATTATACCTGTTGGGGCAAAAACCTTTTCTGAGGCAATGGAGATAGCCTTTAATGTTTATAATTCTATAAGAAAAATATTCCAGAGTCGTCAATTGATCACAGCTGTTTCGGATGAGGGAGGATTTTGGCCTCAATTTCATTCCAATGAAACCGCTTTATCGTTCCTGACGGAAGGTATCGAAAATGCAGGATATTTACCATTTAAGGATGTTTGCATTGCGCTGGATATTGCATCTTCCCATTTTTATACTGATGGCATCTATAAGTTTAGCTCTGAAAAAACGGAGATGACTGCTGACCAATTTATTGATTTACAGGAAACCTGGATAAATAAATATCCCATCATTTCACTGGAAGATTCATGCGCCGAAGATGACTGGGACGGTTGGGTTCAATTGAGCAGCCGGTTAGGGGACAAAGTTCAATTAATTGGCGATGATTTATTTACAACGAGTGTAAATCGTATAAAGAAGGGTTTCGAAAGTAAGGTAGCCAACTCCGTATTAATAAAAATGAATCAGATTGGCACGTTAACCGAAACCCTCGATGCAATTGAAATTACACGTAAGGTCGGTTACCGGCCTGTTATTTCCGCACGTTCAGGAGAAACGGAAGATACGACGATGGTCCATCTATGCCTGGCGACTAATTCTGGTCAAATTAAAATAGGGGCAATGTCCAGAAGTGAGCGTATGATAAAATACAATGAGTTGTTAAGAATAGAAGAAGTTCTCGGCTCCAAAGCCAGCTTCGCAAATCCCTTCAAGTAAGAATTACAGTTGGTAACTCTTCTTAAAATAATTAAAAAAAAACCTGAACCCTTCTCTATAAAAACAGATAGTAATAGTCCCTCGTTACATTACATCTTCCTCTTCATCCAGGCAAACACCTTCAATGATGAAAGTCACATTGTATCTCCAAAATTATTTTTTTGAAGAACTGCTGAAGATGATTTAACCGTCTCCGTTTTGAAGGCCCTTAACAATACTGACGTACTGATGGTTAATACACCTATCGCTTTTAATGATTCGCTTCTATTCACACAGCTAAATATTTTGTTTCTTTTTTTGATCAATGATATGCTCTGCAGTTCTCATGGATAATGCAAGAATTGTCCATGTAGGATTTTTATCTCCCTGCTGTACGAAAGGAGCGCCATCTGTCACAAACAAATTTTTGCAATCATGCGCCTGGCTCCATTTATTCAAGGCTGATGTTTTGGGATCATCCCCCATTCTTACTGTACCGACTTCATGGATAACAATTCCTGGCGTCATCAATCCATAGTTATCTTCTTTTCCTTTTGCTCTGGAAGTAACTACTGCACCCATAGCATGCATGATGGATTCAAAAGTTTCCTGCATATGTTTGGCTTGTTTTATTTCAGCATCGCTCCATTTATAATTGAACCTTAGTACCGGAATACCAAATTTATCGACTACGTTAGGGTCTATCTCACAGTAATTATCTTCTAAGGCTATAGCCACTCCCCTACCTCCCATACTTATCCCTGTGCCAAAAAAACGACGGTAATCATCTTTTAAGGCTTTCCCGAATCCACCGGCATCTTTCATCTTTCCATCACGGCCAGGAATCATTCCATTAGCTCGCGGAACGTCTGAGCCAAAACCATAAGAAGGCATTGGCATGCCACCGCCATATTCGATATGATAACCGCGTGGGAAATCTAATTTTTTATTGTTGAGTACCCAGGGAGAGAGGATCTGCGCACTACCAACTCCATCTTCGTTATATCTCTTTCTATCCATCAACTGCGGAAGAAAACCTGACATGGCAGATGCGGTTGAATCATGTAAATACTTCCCAACGATACCGCTGCTATTCGCCAGGCCATTCGGATGGGTAGCTGATTTTGAATTAAGTAAAATTCGTGCGGATCCACATGCACTGGCAGCCAAAATAACGGTGTCGCCATTTACCTGGTATTCCATCAAATCGTCTTTGCTGATATACGACACCCCTTTAGCCAAACCATCTTTACCTACAACTACTTCGCGAACCATAGCATTCGTAATAAGTTTGAGATTGCCCGTTTTAATTGCCGGAATTACCAGGCAAGATGAAGAAGAAAAGTCCGCGTAAACTTTACAACTCCTCCTGCACTGCCCGCAAAAGAAGCAAGTACCCCTCTCATTATTTCCAGGTAAAGGTGTAGTAAGAACAGAACCGCGTCCGGAAATCACCTTCACGCCTGCCTTTTTTGCCCCCTCCATTACGAACAATTCATTGAGCCGTGGCTTGGGCGGTGGAAGAAAAATACCATCGGGGTCATTTTCTAATCCTTCAACAGTTCCGTATACTCCAAGTAAACGATCCACTTTATCGTAGAATGGCTTTACATCATCATAGCTGATAGGCCAGTCATCTGTTGCGCCATCAAAAGTTTTGCCTTTGAAATCGTGGGGCCCCATGCGAAGAGAAACCCTTCCCCAATGATTCGTGCGGCCGCCTAACATTTGGGAACG
>JBDTIC010000075.1:0-2799 GCA_039936595.1 Ginsengibacter sp.
AGCGCAGGAGCTGGAGTAGTAATCTTTGCTGCCTGGGCAAAATTAACTCACCAATCTTATGCAGATACCATGCTTACCATTGGTATGTGGACTGAAACCGCCATTTTTATGGTTTATGCCGGTATAGAATGGGTAAAACCAAAACCACATGACGTAGCTCATGTCGCACCCAAGCGCATAGAAGTTGAAGGTAACCCTGCATTGCAATCGATGGAAAGGATGATGAAAGATGCAGATATAACTCCAGTGAACATGAAAAGACTTGGTGAAAACTTCCAGAAACTGGGTGCCACTGTTTCTCAAATAGGCGAAGTAGGTGATGTAGTAAAATCAACAGGTGACTTTTCGGCCAAGACCAAAGAAGCTACTAATGCGCTTGGATTGATGAAAGAAGCTTACACCAATTCAGCAAATACCATGAGTAATTTCAATAGCGCTGCCGACAGTGCAAAAGGATTTCACGAGCAGGTGCAGGTACTTACCAAAAACCTTGGCTCGTTAAATACCATTTATGAGTTGGAACTGAATGAAAGTAACAACCATCTTAAAACGCTTAATAGTTTTTATGGAAGAATGGCCAAAGCAAGCGAGATCATGGTGTCAACCGCAGATGATGCAAAAGCTACAAAAGATCAGATAAACACTTTGGCAAATAATCTTTCGAAATTAAATCAAGTGTATGGTAACATGTTGAGTGCTATGCAGGGAAGACAATAAAAAATCGATTAATCATACCGATAGCTATCGGTATCTTTAAAAACTAACCTAAAAGTTAAATTAAAAATAACATGGCAGGACTACCCAGAGATCCAAGGCAAAAAATGATTAATGTAATGTATTTGGTACTTACTGCTATCCTGGCCTTGAACGTATCTAACGAGGTGATTAATGCATTTAAAGTTGTAGATAAGAGTTTAATAACTTCAAATAATAACATAAGTGCATCTAATAATACCTTGTATAAATCATTAGAAGAAAAACTTACAGAACCACAGTCCAGAGAGAAAGCATCTATATGGGAACCCAAAGCCATGCAGGCAAGGAAACTCTCTTCAGAAATGATGACTTATATAGACAGTTTAAAATTAGCTCTCAAGCATTCGGCTGACCTTAAAATGAAATGGGACGATAAAGTAAAGGATAGTGTGGAAGATTATAGGGAAGATAACCTTGACGCTTCGACAAGACTATTTGAAACAAACAAAGAAGGTGAGAAATTGGAGGCGCGTTTGAATCAATATAAAACAGCTATGCTTGCAATTGATCCATCTATTAAGAAACAATTTGAAAGTAATTTCCCGGTCAATACCATACCACCTATTTCCCAGGAGGGGAAGAAACTTGATTTTACTCAATCTTTCTTTCATATGACTCCCACTGTGGCAGCTTTGACCATGCTCAGCAAGTTTCAGAATAATATAAAGAATGCTGAAAGCATGATCGTTACTTATTGCCATTCCCAGATTGGCGCTGTCGAAGTTCACATGGATCAGGTAGGAGTATTGGTTGGACAAAATTCTAATTATCTTATGCCGGGACAGCAGTTGCAGGTTACAGCCGGCGTAGGAGCTTATAGTTCGTCTGCAGCTCCTTCCATTTCAATTAATGGATCTAATGTCCCTGTTTCGGGTGGTCAAGGCACTTATAACACAACTGTAAGTGGAGCCGGAGAACATACAATGAATGTGAGTGTGACATTTAGAGATGAGAATAATAAAATAGTTACGAAAACTCAAGCCGTAAAATATACAGTAGGTACTCCAGGAGGTGCTGCAGTGATGCTTGATAAAATGAATGTTTTTTACATCGGCGTACCTAATCCTGTAACTATTTCTTCTGGTACAGGGTGGGATAAAACCCGTGTTTCTATGGAAGGAGGAAGCATCAGTCCGTCAGGGGGGCCTGGCAAATTCACAGTAAATGTAAAAAATCCAGGCAAGGCTTCTATAACCGTAAATGCTGATGGTAAAGCAAGTGCTTATGATTTCAGAGTTAAAAGAATTCCGGATCCTATTGTAAAAGTGGGTCCAAGTGCAGGTGGTAGAATTCAGTCCGTGATATTTAAAAACCAAAATTTTGCAAGAGCTGACTTAGAGAACTTTGATTTCGATGCTCACTTTAACATTGTTAGCGCTACCATCTATTTTTCAGGTGCTAATTTTGCCAACGTGCAATCTGCTGAAATACGTAGTGGAAATCTTGACCCGGTGAAACCTCAATTGCAAAAGTGCATTCCCGGTACTTCGGTTACTTTTGATAATGTAAAAGTGCAGGGGCCGGACGGTGTGATAAGAAGCATTCCTGGTCCGGGGTTCATATTAAATTAATGAAAAAAGAGAATATTATGAAAACAATGATGATAAAGTGTTTAATGCTTGTACTCTCGATAGGTATGTTTTGTCAGGCTGTTGATGCGCAAAAGGCAAAAAAGAGAACAGTGACGAAGCGCCCTGCGACTACAAAAAAAGCGACCAACAACCGTGCTGCTATTAGCGCTAATCCGGTTGCTGCGGATACGGCAGTCGTAATTGCACCGCCGCCTGCAACTATAGACAGTCTCCCTATTCAACAGGTTAAAAAATCATTGCGTTCGGAAACAGCACTGGATAACCATAATATATTGATTCAGGATAGAACTGCCTTGCCTTACCAGCAACTGAGGCAGGAGGATGCCATCTATGATCAAAGAATATGGCGTGAGATAGATACACGGGAAAAAATTAATCTGTCGTTCAGGTATGGAGCAGACGAGGATAATGGTAATCAACGTTTTATTTCTATTCTATTTAAAGCGATCCA
>JBDTIC010000076.1:0-6339 GCA_039936595.1 Ginsengibacter sp.
TCTTCCTGTTCAATCCCCGAAAGCCAGAACAGATCAGAATTTTGCGCAAACGGATGCAACGCATCGCCGTTGTAGGGAAATTCGTCGTTACTATTAAAAATGGCAATGGAATTACCGGTCATTTCATTAATAAACCTCGTTCTGTTTTGAATAAAAATTTCAGGATTGAGTGGTGAGTATTTCATATTGTTTATTAGTATTTAAAACGTAAATAGCTATTATTTATTTAGCGTTAGCCAATATCGCAAGGTACATGAATAAAATATTTTCATTTTTCTGCGAATAAAAAGATGGCGAATATATTATGAAAACTCAGCGTGAGTGGTCTTCATCAATGAGGCTTCATCAAGAAGGTCCCTCGGGTGTTTAACAGACACCTTTTAGAATAAACGTTTGAATTTCTTTAGGGAGCCATCGGCTTTAAAATGCATTCTAAAAAAAATAGATTATATTATTTTTTACATTAATTTCACCAACTCAAATCTGTTATTCAAATAAGTATTTCGCAAGATAGAAAAACTCCTTTTCATACTTTTGATTAACGTTTCTGTCGAAAATTCTTTACACTATCGCCATTTTTTGGCTACCCGTTATTTTTCCAATTGTGTTAAAAGCTGAATAAATATTTTCATTAGAATCAAATACATCATTTTAAAAAATTACCATTATGAAAAGGATTATCTCTTTATGCCTGCTGTTATTATGCAGCGCAAGTATTTTTGCTACAAATTTGCCAGATGCCCCCGAAAAAGTAATAAAAATGTTTCACCGGGATTATCCGCAAGCGCGCAATGAGACGGTGTATCATGTGGGCGATTCGTATATGATTTATTTTAAAAATCCAAGCCAAAACGCTACCTACAGAATTTATTATAATACAAGCGGCGAAATTTTGCAAACCATGAAATACTATTCCGCCGAAGAACTGAGTCCCTTTATACGGTCAAGAGTAAATACGAAATATAAAAACAAAACTATTTCATCTGTTACAGATGTAACAAACGATTCAGGACACTTTTATCAAATCGTAATAGAGGATAAAAAGTCCTGGACTTACTTAAATGTAGATGAAAAAGGAAATATGGAAATAGAGAAAAAACTTCAAAAACAAAAGTGATGTTAAGATAGGAATATAAAATCATTTATTAAAAACTACCGTAATTTTCTCAATAACATTAATAATCGTGCTCTGAAAATAATTATCTTTTTTAAGAGATTGGGTTCTTCTATTATTTCTAAAATAAAGAAAAACCCCATTTGCATAAACACTCTGCCCGTACTTTTATAATTATTATTTTCGCAGTGTGAAAAAGTATCAGGGCTACATTTTTTATTTCTTATACTGGATTTTGTTTTTTGCGATTGCAAAAGTTGTTTTTCTTGTTTATCATTTCGCTCTTACCGCGACGCTAAACGGAACTGAAATATTTAAGATATTTCTTTACGGAGCAAGAATGGACGCCTCGTTCGCAGGCTACATATGCATATTTCCATTCTTATTATTTCTTGTAAAATCAGTTTTTTTCAATTTTAAGATCACTAAAATCTTCAGATTTTATACGTATGTTTTAGTCATCATCATTTCCTTTTTAATTACTGCCGACCTGGAATTATACAAGGCATGGGGATTCAGAATGGACGCGACTCCCGTGCAATATTTTAAATCTCCAAGGGAAATGGCAGCGACTGTGTCTTCTTCACCATTGCTTTTATTACTTAGCATTTTTGTTATACTGGTTTCTTTAAGTCTTTTTATTTATAAAAAACATTTCGAATTCTTTATTGATAGAAAACAGGAGCACTTTCATTTTTTGGATTTGGCATTTTCCGCTTTCCTGGTTGCATTGCTGTTTGTACCCATACGCGGCGGCATTCAAAAAATTCCAATGAACATCAGTGATGTATATTTTTCAGAAAAATTATTTGCCGATCATGCTGCGATCAATTTGCCATGGAATATAATGTTCTCAATTCTAAACAGGCACCAGGATCAAAATCCGTTTAATTATTTTACCGCAAAAAGAGCGGAACAATTGGTTGACAGTCTATACAACACCGGTCCAAAAAAAATTCCTGTAATTCTATCAGTCAAAAAGCCAAATATCATCATTGTTATTTTGGAAAGCTTCACAGCCAAGTGGGTAGGATGCCTCGGCGGAGTACCAGGTGTAACGCCCAACCTGGATAAGATTGCGGCAGATGGTTTATTATTCACTAACATTTATGCTGCTGGCGACAGGAGCGAAAAGGGACAGGTAGCAATATTAAGTGGTTATCCAAACCAGGCAATCACGTCTATTATAAAAACCCCGACAAAAACACGTCAGCTTCCTGGTATCAACCAGCTGCTTGAAAAACAAGGTTATCAATCAAGTTATACCTATGGAGGCGAATTGGAATTTGCCAACATCAGGTCTTATCTCATTAATATCGGAATTGACCAACTGACGGATAAATATTCATTTCCCGTTTCTGAAAGAACCACCTCATGGGGAGTTCACGATCAATATGTGCTCAATCGCTTTTATGATGAGCTCCAAAGCAAAAAAGAGCCGTTCTTTGCAACCTTGTTCACACTCAGCAGCCATGAGCCTTATGATGTTCCTTTGAAACATTTTAAGGAAAAAGATGAAACCTCGCTATTTAAAAATTCTATTTATTATACCGATAGCGTGATGGGACATTTTGTAAATAGACTAAAGAAAGATTCTTTATGGAAAAACACGTTGATGGTTTTTGTCGCGGATCATGGTCATCCGTTACCCGGACACGATGCTGTAGATGTACCCTCTAAGTTTCATATCCCCCTGATCTTTTCAGGCGGTGCCTTAATTAGAAAAGGCAGGGTACAGATTGTCGGATCGCAAACAGATATCGTTACAACCATCCTGGATCAGCTTCATCTTCCTACAAACCAGTTCAAATGGGGTAAGGATCTTTTAGACTCTTCTGCAAGGCAGTTTGCGTTCTATTCTTTCAATAATGGTTTCGGATTTGTGACGCCTTCAGGAACTGAAACCATAGATAATGTTTCTAAAAGAACAATTTATAAGGATCCCGCTTTTGATACTGCTCAAATAAGATTTGGGAAGGCATACATGCAAGAGTCTTACCAGGATTACTTAAACCGATGAGATATTCATACAGGGAATCATTTGACAGAATCAAAATTTGGGCAAATCATTCATTAGTGCATTATTTACTTATTTTGCATTTTCATTTCTGCTCCGTTTTTCTAAAAGCGATGAATAAACCATTATATAATGAAGGTGTTTAAATTTGGAGGTGCAAGTATCAGGGATTTTGATAGCATACAAAACGTTGCACATATTCTCGAAAGCTATAAAGATGAAAAAATGCTGATCATAATATCCGCCATGGGGAAGATCACGAATGCTTTAGAAAAAGTAGCAGAAGCCTTTTATGAAGAGAAAAAAGAAGATGCTCTTCATTTGTTTGAAAAGGTGAAGAAATACCATTTAAACCTGCTGAAATATTTGATCATCCTCCAATGGAAGGCAGCTACTACTCAGCTCAATAATTATTTCCAAAAAGTAGAAACTCTTTTGCAGGAAGTTCCGGTGAAAGACTACAATTATTATTACGATCAGATTGTCTGCAACGGAGAATTAGTTTCTTCTACTTTGATCTCATTTTTCCTGAACGAAAAGAAAATACCAAATCGATGGATTGATGTAAGAGAAGTATTAATAACAGATTCATCTTTCAGGGAAGCAAAAGTGAATTGGGACGCCACAAAAATAAATGTAGCCAATAAATTGCTGCCTTTATTTACCCACAATAACTTTGTAATTACACAAGGTTTTATTGCAGGAACAGACGAAAATGAAAGTACCACTTTAGGCCGCGAAGGAAGCGATTATACTGCAGCCATTTTTGCCGACTTACTCAATGCAGGTGACGTTACAATATGGAAGGACGTAAATGGGATCATGAATGCTGATCCTAAAGATTTTAAAGAAGCAGAAACGATTGAAGAACTCAGCTATAAGGAGGTGATTGAGATGGCCTATTATGGGGCGCAAGTGGTTCATCCTAAAACCATTAAACCTTTACAAAATAAAAACATCCCTTTGTATGTAAGATCATTTTTTGATATGAACTTGCACGGTACCTTAATAACTGGAAAGCAAAGTCACCATTTACCTGCTATCATAGTTTACAAACAAAACCAGGCAATGATTACCCTTCAAACACTGGACTTTTCTTTTGTGGAGGGGAAACCAATCAATTTTTTAAGAGAAATTTTAGACGAACTGAGGATAAAACCTAACCTCACACAAAATGCTGCCATTAGTTTAAATGTGTGTGTAGATGACAATTCTGAAAAAATAGAACAAATTGCCTCGAAGGCTTCTCAAATATTCAACGTACAGATTCAAAGGAATCTGACACTTCTTACCTTAAGGCATTACACTAATGAATCCGCCGACGCTCTTTTAAAAAATAAAGAGGTAATACTCTTACAAAAAACGTCTGAAACAATTCAGGCACTTTTACGACAGGACTAATTGACAACATAATCTCCTTTGGAATCTATCAATATAAGTGGAAGTTCTTTAGTAGCCTCAAATTTGTCATAAGCCAATTTGAGTTGCATGGCAAACGTTTTAATTTTAGGGTTGTTCCGGGCATTGTTCTCAAGATATTCCACCGAATTCTTCTTACTGTATCTTATTGGAAAGATGTGTACCGGTATAAATTCTTCGCCGCTCGCTTTGGCAGCGCTTGCTATCAGGTATATTTCTTCAATATCACTATCATTTACAGGAATACAACCAACTGACACGCAACTTCCATGAATATAGATTCCATTTCCGGGACGCTGCGAATCGCTTAAAATTTTATCAGAGGCATTAGGATAATTCAATCCAAGTGATAGGTGATAGGCGCTGTTAGGATTAAATTCGTTGATATAATAAAATCCTTCGGGCACCTGGTAATCCCCTTGCATTCTTTTCGGCCCTAATGCACCGCTTTGCATACAAACTTTATAAGTTTTAAATAGTTGGTATTTATCCTGATCATTATCTTTAGCCCACACTTCCAGTTGCCCTTCATATTTAAAACTGCGGATAAAAATATTACTCACAGGCCATGCCAACCCTTTTGCCTTAAATTCTTTTTGTAATAACTCTTCTTTTAATCCTAAGCTATTTAAGGTTCCAAAAGATACCTTTTTTGCCGGAACAAATGAATTCTGTCCATGCACTATTGAGACACAGAAGAATGAAATAAAAAGTAAAAGATGTTTAGTATTTTGTTTAGACATGTCAATTGAAAATTACTCTCTATGGAGAACGTAAAATCATTTTTTTTATTGGGTAAAAATTTAATTCTTCCGTAAATTTTGAAGAATGATGATTCATTACGATAATTAAAGCCCAGGTAATAGAATGTCGTTGTTTTTCTATAAATTGTATTAGCTTATTTTTATCATTGAAGTTAATAACATTAAAGGTTACAGCACTCCATCTTCTTATAAGGTTTAAAACAATTGCAACTATTCCATACATCCAATTTCCACTAAATAAACTCCAAAAACAAAAATTTAAATCTATAATTCTTAAATTATTTTTTAGCGTATCAGTCCTCAATCATCATAGTATCCTGCTCACGAAATTTCTACCAACTCAATATCAAAAACTAATTCTTTGCCAGCCAGTTCATGGTTTGCATCTAATATTACTACATCCTCTTTTACTTCTGCCACTGTGACGGGGATAGGTTGGCCTTCCTGGTTGCGCAGCTGCAACTTCATGCCTGGTTCTAACTTCATATCTCCGGGAATATTGGATTTGGGAAACTCTACTATTGCTTCTTCATTCTTATGACCATAAGCATTTTCAGGAGCGATATTAATTGTCTTTTTTTCTCCTACAGCCATGCCGGGAATAGCCTCATCAAAACCTTTGATCATTTGTCCAGCACCAACTGTAAAAGCAAGAGGTTCTTTTCCTTCACTGGAATCAAATTGTTCGCCTGTAGTCAATTTACCATTATAATGTACTTTTACATTATCGCCATTTTTTGCCTTGCTCATAATTTTGATTTAATTTTTTAAAAATAAAGGAAACACTATGAAGGAAACCTTTGATATACAGTAAAGTTGGTAATAATATTTTACTTCTGAACATGAAATGCGAAAAAATTTGATTTTTATAATAATTTTATGCTGCTTCTAAACCAAAATAATTTTTAAATCTTTTAGAATGGTCAAAAAAATTATTGCTGTTTTTATTGGTTTAATAATTATGTTCAATGGCAATTCTCAAACAAGAATTATACCGGGTGCAGAAAGAATGGATCAATATATTT
>JBDTIC010000077.1:0-4756 GCA_039936595.1 Ginsengibacter sp.
TATATTTACAATTAAAACTCAATAAACTCGTCCAGTTGTTTGTGTATCTCATTAAGTGTGGCATCATTAAGATGCCCTTGCTTGTCCATCACCTTATCAACCACTGAAATGGGTAGCTTATTATAGAATACATTCATTTTCATATAATGCAACGTATCAGCAAGATGGTCCATTCCGCGCAAATTACCTGCTCTTCCGGTAGCCACCCCAGTTAATAATGCCTTTTTATAATTCCATGTGTTTTTGATATCGCTGATGTCAATCATAGCTTTTAGCACTCCCGGATAAGATCCGTTGTATTCAGGAATAACAAAAATAAATTTTTGCGTGGGAATTAAAATTTCAGATTCGGCCTTTTTATATTCCGCCGATCTATAAAGAACATCCAATCCTTCCAGAGAAAACAGAGTTGCGATTACATTTCTACTTCTTAATATAGCTTCGTATTCCTTTGCTACTTTTTCCGAATGGCTCCCACTTCGATTAGTGCCGCTTATGATCGTGTACATTTTATAAAATTAGCAGGTTTTTCCTTTCTATTATTTATTGAAATCACAATTGTTAGAAGTTAAGGGTTAATAAATAGTTTTTACGGCTGATAATGCCTTAATATTATGCCTAATAATTAAATTTGCCATTATGGCTGCTGAAAGCTCAAAGTATTAAAGACGCATAAGAACGAATCTCGAACAGAAAAATATGGGAAAAATAATAGGAATCGCCAATCAAAAAGGTGGAGTAGGTAAAACTACTACCGCCATCAACCTCGCAGCAAGTCTGGGTGTACTTGAGTACAGGACTCTGCTGGTAGATGCTGACCCACAGGCCAATAGCACGACAGGAGTGGGTTTTGACCTTCACAATATCACAACAGGATTATATGACTGCATGGTAAATGAAATTCCTGCAAAAGACGTAATCTTAAAAACTGAGATTCCTTACATGGATCTGATGCCGTCTCACATTGACCTGGTGGGAGCGGAAATAGAGATGATCAATTATCCGGAAAGAGAAACTGTATTAAAAAACATATTGTACCAAATCCGTGATCAATATGATTTTATCATTATAGATTGTTCCCCTTCACTTGGATTAATCACTGTAAATGCACTGGTGGCCGCAGATAGTGTAATCGTACCTGTACAAACTGAATTTTTTGCTTTGGAAGGTTTAGGGAAGTTGCTTAATACCATTAAAATAGTTCAAAACAGGCTTAACACCAATCTGAAAATAGAAGGCCTGCTGATGACCATGTATGATGGCAGATTACGTTTATGCAACCAGGTTGTCAATGAAGTAAGAAGGCATTTTGAAGAAATGGTATTTAATAGTGTGATCCATCGTAACACCAAGTTGAGCGAAGCACCCAGCTTTGGAAAGCCGGCCATCCTTTATGATGCAGATAGCAAAGGATCTATAAACTACCTGAACCTTGCCAGGGAAGTGCTTCAAAAAAATAATATGACAAAGATAACACAGGACGAAAAAGTACTTGAACATCCATAATACTTACTATGAAAATATGATCTCAGTCAACAAATGAATATGAATACGCCGAAAAGAAAAGAAGCATTAGGAAAAGGTATCAGGTCTCTATTGCAAAATATTGATACTGACCTTTCTGTTACAGAAAAAAACCTGATTAAAGATACCTCTGAACATAACAGGCTGGTAAATACAAGAATACCGCTACATTTAATAGAGCCCAATCCGGGCCAGCCACGGCATGATTTTGATGAGACTTCATTAAGTGAGTTAGCTGCGTCGGTAAAAATGCATGATATTATACAGCCTCTGACGGTTACAAAAATCACCAACGGCAAATATCGCATCGTGGCAGGGGAGCGAAGGTTTCGTGCGGCAAAAATTGCAGGTCTGGCGGATGTTCCGGTTTATATAAGAGACACTAAGGATTCCAAAATTCTTGAACTCGCTTTACTGGAAAATTTACAAAGGGAAGATCTTAATGCCATAGAAATAGCGCTTAGTTACAGGCAACTTATGGAAGAGCTGGACTACACCCAAGACCAACTGGCTGAGCGCATGGGTAAAGAGAGGAGTACAGTTACTAATTATATTCGTCTTTTAAAATTACCACCCGACCTGCAAGCTGCAGTAAGAAATGGAAAAATAAGTATGGGGCATGCGCGGGCATTGATTAATGTGGACGTAATAGACAAGCAATTATACATTTTCAATGAGATAAAAAATAAAGAGCTTTCAGTGCGCCAGACAGAAGAACTGGTGCGCAAGCTATATACGGATAAAAAAGCCGATGTTAATAATTCGGTAAAAACCACGCTACCACCGTCTTTGAAAAAAATTGAAGATAATTTAGCATCCCATTTTAGCACGAAAGTAAAAATAGCTCACAGCAAAAAAGGAACCGGCAGTATCACTTTTGATTATTATTCGATTGAAGAGTTAAGTTCGTTGCTGGACAAAATGCAGGTTTCGGTTGATTAAATTATGACTTTACGTTCAATTATCGTTATCACCTTATTTCTCCTTTTTGTACTGCCGGGAACAAATGCTCTTGCTCAACAAAAAAGTGATTCTCTTGTATCAAAAGAGCAAGATACCCTTATTTTAAAAAGTAATGTTCCAGATACCTCCGGTAAAAGTTTACTGGCATTGGATACGGCAATAAGGAAGAAAAAATTTAATCCGAAAGTAGCGACACTGCGCTCTGCAATACTTCCTGGATGGGGACAATGGTATAATAGAAAATATTGGAAGATCCCTATTGTTTATGGTGCATTGGGCGTAACAGCAGGTGTTTTTTTTTACAATTTAAAAACTTACAAACAGTTGAGGCAGGCCGTAATTTACCGTCTTGATAGTGACACGACCAATGATCACCTTATAAATCGTGAATTTGTTAATCTATCCACAGAATCAATCAGAATGTATAGGGGTGTTTTCAGACAAAACGTTGATTATTCTGTTTTGGTTTTCCTGGTTTTTTGGGGATTGAATGTAGTGGATGCAACAGTGGATGCTCATTTGAAAGCTTTTAATGTGAGCCCCGATATCACTATGAAGATACGACCCTCATTTAATTATCTGGGTGGAGGATCAGGTGTTTCCCTGGTTTTTTCTTTAAAGGATAAACAAGACAAACCCCTAAGGCCACTTCCGTAAAAACGCTTCGACTTTATTTCAAATTGAAATAACTCTTGTATAAATAAGCACACATTTTTTATTTTTGTTTTTATTTTTTTATTTCTTAGTTTCCGTCTTTTATCTCTATTTATGAAAATCGCATTATTAGGATATGGCAAAATGGGCCAGGCCATTGAAGAAATCGCTTTGCAAAATGGGCACCAGGTGATGTTACGTATAAACGATCAAAACCTGCAAGATCTCACGAAAGAAAATATCAGGAAAGCCGATGTTGCTATTGAATTTACCAATCCGCAAAGTGCAGTTGAAAATATTTTATTTTGCTTCGGTGAAAATGTGCCTATAGTTTGCGGAACTACAGGTTGGCTATCACAGTTAAATATGATTCAGGAAAAATGCAAAGAGCTCACCGGTACGTTCTTATCCGCGACTAATTTTAGTATCGGCGTCAACATATTCTTCGAATTGAATAAGAAATTAGCGAGTCTTATGCAAGCGCACTCCGACTATGACGTAACGCTGGAAGAAATACATCACACCGAAAAGAGAGATGCACCCAGCGGCACAGGTATCACGCTTGCAGAAGGCATTCTTGCTTCATCGCCGGTTAAAAGCAAATGGGTAAATCGCAAGGCGCAACGTCCTGATGAGTTATCAATAATTAGCAAAAGGATTGAAAACTTTCCGGGAACTCATTCTATAAAATACACTTCTTCTATTGACGACATTGAGATCATACACACCGCCCATAACAGGAAGGGCTTCGCGCAGGGAGCTGTGCTGGCTGCAGAATTTATTGTTGATAAGAAAGGAATATTTACGATGAAGGATGTGCTGAATATTCAATAGCGCCTAACCCTAACCCTTATTATTAAAGAAAAATCCCGGTTACATGACGTACCGGGATTTAATTAGATCAATATTTCAATAAAATTAGAAGTTGTAAGCAAGTCTTAAGTTAAGAGAACCTGTGGTATATTTGTCTTTGCTGGAAGCCAGGTATTTAAGAGCAATGTCAAAATTAGGGTTTACATAATAACCCACACTTGGTGCGTAAGCAAAAGCACCGCCGCCGCCTTTATTGGTAGATAGAGCATAGCCTAACTGAGCATGGCCATACATTTTTTCTCCAAAGTTAAATTTAGCTCCTGCCAGAAGTGGAATAATGCCAAAACTTCCACCACCGCCTTTCCAGGAATAGCCTTCGTAACCCGCGCTTGCAGTAATTTTTGTAGTAGTTGCTACACCAAAATCAGCCTGCAGGTCAGCGCCATAAGCAAAAGATAAACCAGTAGTAGTAGGAATACCGGCATTAACTCCTATGCTTAAAGTCGTAGATTTTACGTCTTGTGCCTGGGCACCTATTGTTGTAAATGCAACAACGGCAATTGCCAAAATAATCTTTTTCATTTTGTTTTGTTTAGTTTACGAAGTGTTTGAATTAATAATTTTTAATAAAAAAATAAAAAATCCAGAGCAAATATCTATATTATTCTAAATTATACAAAATTACTAACCCGCATTTTTTGTCGTCTTAGTGTCATTTTACGAGGCTTCTTATCATGTCTTTTGTCATAGAAGGTAAATCATATTTTGGTTTCCAACCCCAATCTTTCTGAGCAATTGAATC
>JBDTIC010000078.1:0-7871 GCA_039936595.1 Ginsengibacter sp.
ATTCTAACGACTCCAAACAAATTCGCTCGCAAATAGAAACCTATAATTATCTTCTAAAGAAAAAATATTAAAAATTGAAATTAGCGGCAATAGACATTGGCAGCAATGCGGCAAGACTACTTATCACGGAGGCAAGTAAAGACAAAAACGACACGGTTTCCTTTACCAAGTTGAGTTTTGTAAGAGTGCCACTTAGATTGGGCTTCGATGTTTTTGATTCGGGTAAGATATCAATCCAGAGAATCGAGTTGCTTTTGTCAACCATGAGAGGTTTCTTCCATTTAATGCAGGCTTTTGACGTAACAAAAATGAAAGCCTGCGCCACATCTGCAATGCGTGATGCATCGAATTCCGGTGATATTATAACACGTGTAAAAGAAGAAACGGGGATTGAAATAGAGGTAATTTCGGGAGGAGACGAAGCGTCATTGGTTTTTGAAAATCACATTGCCGAAAGTTTAAATAAAGACCATTCTTACCTGTACATAGATGTAGGAGGCGGAAGCACGGAATTAACTTTTTTTAGCAACAATAAAATGGTATTTAAAGATTCATTTAATATTGGAACCATCAGGCTATTAAAAGATCAGATCAATGAAGCTACCTGGGATGAATTGAAAGAAACCATCAAAAAAAAGACTAAAGGTTTCAAGGCCGTTACGGCCATAGGTTCGGGAGGTAACATCAATAAAATATTTTCGATCAGTAAACGAAAAGACGGTAAACCATTATCACTGGATCTGCTTCGTGATTATTATAAAGAATTAAGTAATGTATCTCTCGGTGACAGAATCAGTATTTATAAAATGAAAGAAGACAGAGCTGACGTAATTGTTCCGGCATTAAAGATTTATATGAGTTGCATGCGCTGGGCAGGCGCGGAGGAAATATATGTTCCTAAAATAGGCCTGGTTGATGGTTTAGTTCAGCATTTGTGGGAAGAAGAGAATCGGGAACGATAGAAACCACTATCGCTACCATTTTTTAAACCCTTTAATAATATCAGACATATATTCATTCTTATAACCAAAACGGCCTGATCATCCATTAATGAAAACCTTAGGTTTTCGTATCGCGTTATCAAAATCGCTGTACCTATTTCTATAGGAGAAGTGAAGTTATCCAGCCGACGATATGCTCTTCTTTAGCAAGCTGCATCAATCAACTACAACTTTTCATGAAGTAATTTATCAACCTCTTCGTAAAACTTATTTTTAGATTCCAGGTAATATTCTCCACTGGCCGGCCCATAAAAATTGGTATGAATTTCTCTTACGTTTCCTTTTTTATCAATAAAAATAGTTGTAGGGAAAGATCTGATCGGAGTGAGTTGAGGTAATGTTTTTTCAGTCTTTCGATCATCTCCAGCTGTAACTCCGGTTAACAGTATAGGATACTGTACATTAAATAATTGCTGAAATTTAGTCACGCTTTTTTCTGATCTTTTAATATCAGTGGTCAATTCATAAGCCAGTGCAATGACCTCCATCCCTTTTGAACGGTTCTGTTTATAATAGTCTGCAAGAAACCTGGTTTCATCGAGACAGTTGGCGCACCAGCTCCCCATGATCTGAACTACGACTACTTTATTTTTATACTTTACATCATCTATGGATACCGGTTTGCCATGCAAATCATTGAATGTAAAATTCAATTTAGTTTGTCCTCGTCGTAAATGGGTCGGCTCGTCTACCTTAGGCAAAGCAATGTCGGCATTCTTTGTTGCAGTCCATGTTTCTTTACCGTCATATCCGTTATAAAAGATACCGCCGGAAATGGTATTTTCATTCTTGATACTCGCTTCAAACAGGTGAATATTATCTCCGTCAAAGCCGGAAAGTTTAAGAGAGTCGCCGCTCACGATTCCATCCAGGTAACGGTAATCTGATGAAGGCGTTAGAAAACTTCCGGTCAATTTATTTTCATGTTGTTCCAGTATAGCCACGGCTTTTCGCAGCGTGCCATTAGCCCGCGTAATGCTAACATCCCATCTTCCAGAAATATTATTTTTTACCTCACCGTTCCCTTTTCCGGTAGCAAAGCGATCTTTCACATTTGCGTATGCGTAAACAGGCCAGTATTGTGTGGCCCCGGCAGTACCTTTGATATAACTACCTCTCATATTGCCATCAGGCAGTATTCGCAACCTAAAAGACGATTCGAAGGCAGGCATTGTAAAGAAGAGGGAATCTCCTGCTAATTGTGCATTAGTTATTTCTATGCGCTCGTTTGCATTGATAACATCTAAAATTATCCTCCCATTTTTCTTCAGACTCTCCATCTGAAAAGGAACTATTTTGCCATCTTTTCTTTGCAGCGTCATGATCCATGAACTATTCATTCCTTTGCTTATTTGTGCTTCGCAACTCAAAAACCCAATAAGGCATAAAAAGACCAGCATCTTTTGTTTCATAACCATACTTTATGGCCTGCAAGTTCGGAGAAAAAACGGGAATGAGCATACGGATTGAACCGCGTGTTTAAATATCAGATTATAGGTTTAATACATCTTGAATCTACCTATTATCAAATTCGCCGATTTTCCATTAAAAATTTTACATTTGCCATGCGATTGCTCAAAGGAATGTTTTATTCTAACGCAGAGCCATTTCCCCTCTGTCGCTTCTTTAAAAATATAATTTATGCCAGTTGATAAAGAAGTAAAAAAAATAACCACACGCACATTACAAAAAATGAAAGAGGCTGGTGAGAAAATCTCCATGATAACAGCTTACGACTTTTCATTTGCAAGAATTTTTGATGAAGCAGGCATCGATATTATATTGGTTGGAGACAGCGCCAGTAACGTAATGGCCGGTCATGAAACTACCTTGCCTATTACCCTCGACCAGATGATCTATCATGCCAGTTCAGTAGTGCGAGGCAGTTCACGTTCATTGGTAATTGTAGATTTGCCTTTTGGTAGCTACCAGGGCAATAGCAAAGAAGCGCTCAATTCTACTATCAGGATTATGAAAGAAACCGGGGCACATGCGGTCAAACTTGAAGGAGGAGTAGAGGTAATAGATTCTGTTAAAAGGATCGTTGGCGCTGGAGTCCCTGTCATGGGGCACCTTGGACTTACTCCACA
The DNA here is from genome assembly GCA_039936595.1 of Ginsengibacter sp. GTDB lineage: Bacteria > Bacteroidota > Bacteroidia > Chitinophagales > Chitinophagaceae > Ginsengibacter. The sequence goes on from JBDTIC010000078.1 coordinate 3,092, forward strand.
ATCCATTTATAAATTCGGCACTTACATCGTGAGAGCAAAAGAAGAAGAAGAGGCTGAAAAACTAAAAAGCGATGCCCTGCTATTGCAGGAGGCCGGTTGCTTTGGCATAGTGTTGGAAAAGATACCCGCATCTCTTGCCCAGGCAGTTTCTGAAAGCATTAGTATTCCCACAATAGGCATTGGAGCAGGAAACGGCTGTGATGGACAGGTACTGGTAATGCATGATATGCTTGGCATCAATACTGAATTCAAACCAAGATTTCTCAGAACCTATTTAAACCTCAGCGAGCAGGTTACCCAGGCCGTACACCACTATATTCAAGATGTAAAATCAAAAGATTTCCCCAATGAAAGGGAGCAATATTGATTGGTTCCAATAGACACCTATAAAATCTTTCATATGGGTCATGACTGAAGTAATTCTTTGTACCAAATAAATCAGCAATTTACCCAACTTGAAAAATTCAGTACTTTTTGATCAGAAAATAATCACTTCACGCGTTGCCCGTTCGACCCTGGGCAGTAGAAGTTATCGCATCATCTTTTACTGTATAATCTCTTCTCAATTGATTTAGCAAATTATAATTATAAATATTTTATAATTGTTTTAAATGGTTTGGCTGCTTAAAAATAAATGAAGAATATTTGCTCCTAATTCGTCAAATCAAACACAATGATAAAAAGAAACAAATGGATTCTTCTGGCGCTTTTCTTAATGGCGACATCGCCTCTTTATACTTTCGCGCAGCCTGAATCGTCAATGTCCGATTCAACGGTTAAAGTTGCACCTCATGATTGGCATGAACTGGATTGGGCAACCACCGGCTATTATGGGATAAGTCTGAATAATGCTTATGATTTTTTGAAGGGTAGAAAAAGTAAAACCGTTGTAGTGGCAGTAATAGACAGCGGAATTGATACACTTCAGGAAGATTTAAAATCCGTACTCTGGCATAACCCCGGAGAAATACCCGGCAACGGTATTGATGACGACCATAATGGTTACATTGATGATGTTTACGGATGGAATTTTATTGGCGGCAAAGATGGCAAAAACGTACACAAAGACTCTTACGAAGGGGCGAGAGTTTATTGGAAATTAAAAGAAAAATATGGCGATACAGTGCCTGATACAACAAAGATGAATGCTGATCAAAAGGATGAATATGCTACCTACCTCAGAGCTAAAGACGATGTCGTTAAGGACTACGATCCGGCGGAATTCATGCAATATAAAAGGATCGTGCCGGTGCTTGAACAGGGAGATTCTATCATAGCAAGTGACTTAGGTAAGCCGGAGTTCAACGCCAACGACCTTAAAGGTTATACACCTACAGATCCCTCCGCCAGGATAGCTGCATCTATTAATTTAGAAATGGCAAAGGGAAATAATGCTAACGATATTTCGCACAAAGAGTTTTTAGATTTTTTTAAAGGAAAACTTCGCAAAGAGCAGGCAGCCATTACCCCACCTGAAAACTATAGAAATGAAATAGTAAAAGATAATCCGGATGATATCAATGATCGGTATTATGGCAACAATGATGTGATGGCAGGGACACCAGTACATGGCACGCATTGTTCGGGAATAATAGGAGCTGCAAGAAATAATGGACTGGGTATGAACGGCATTGCTGATAATGTAAAGATCATGATGATTCGTGCAGTGCCTGATGGTGATGAGCACGACAAAGATATTGCCAATGCAATCCGATATGCAGTAGATAATGGCGCGAAGGTGATCAGTATGAGCTTCGGTAAAGGCTATTCCCCCCAGAAGAAATGGGTAGATGATGCTGTAAAATATGCGCAAAGTAAAGATGTGCTTCTCGTACATGCTGCAGGTAATGATGCAAAAGATATTGATACCGCTGAAAATTATCCTAATCCAGTTTATTTAGATAAGTCAGGCACAGCTCCTAATTTTATTACGGTAGGGGCCAGCGGAGATGCTACTAATGGAGGCTTCACTGCAAAATTCAGTAACTATGGTAAACAATCGGTTGATATTTTTGCGCCAGGGGTTAATATATATTCTACCTTACCCGGCGGAGACAGATATGGAAACCTCTCGGGTACAAGTATGGCGGCCCCGGTAGTAGCAGGTGTTGCTGCCTTAATCCGTGAATATTTTCCTGATTTAAGTGCAGAGCAGGTAAAATTTGTAATTGAGAAATCAGCATTACCTGTAACTGAAAAGGTAAATTTACCCGGAACAGACAGCCTGGTGAATCTATCAGCCATTTCTATAACCGGTGGTGAAGTAAATGCACTAAATGCAGTGAAACTGGCTGCAACCCTTAAAGGAGAGAAAAATGTACCGACTGAGACACCAAATGAAATCAGAAAAGACAAAAGAAAAAAAAGAAGGGCCTGATGTAGACAGGTTCAATAATAATATTCTTTAAAATAAAAGAGCTATCTTCTGTTGAAAATAGCTCTTTCATTTTAAAGGCCGTAATAATAATAAGTGATACTCAAATAGGTTATTTATTTTTTTATCTTAGGATCTGAGAATTGATAAAAAACTCCAAATTGAAATACATTGCTGTGGATTTTTGTTGCTCCTGATGTTTTATTTAAATCGCTGATACCAAAATTATACCGCGCATCAAAACCAAGCCCGGAAGAGGTGAGATAACCAACCCCTATAGGAATTGAGAAGGTTGCAGTCTTTAAATTGTCTTTGATATCGGCCGAACTGCTTCCTGATTTTCTTTTGGCATTCAGTAAAATTCCTAATTGTGGGCCACCTTCAATTCTGAAACCATTGTCAAACATGTATTGAGCTAATACGGGAATATTGAGATAGCCAAGATCAGTTTTTAACTTGCTGTTGGCTTTACTCTTTGCGCCTTCAGACGAATAGTATATTTCTGGTTGTAACGCCCATTGTGCATGACGACCGTGTATATGAGCCAACACCCCTGCATTAAAACCTATTTTAGTTTGCATGTCTGAATTGGAAGGGCTCGAATTTAAGGATGAAGCGTTCATACCTCCTTTGATACCAAAATGTGCTTCTTGTGCTTTGGCGTTTATTAGCAAAAAAAACGTCGCTGCAAAAATGATTGTCTTTTTCATAAAGTTGATTTTTAATTTACAATAATCTGATAATTAGCAGCCTGTTATCAAATGTTGTACCTGTTTTTCAAACCTGTCTATCTTTCTTATATTTGTGCCGTTATTTTATCCGCCTTTTCAAGGCTTGATTCATCCTGTAAATGTCTCATGTAGCCCCGGATAAATAAAAAAAATATGGCTTTATTACACAATCGCATTTCTCAAAAAGAACTGAAGCAAAAGTTGTTTGAGGAAAAGGAACCACGCATTACGCTTTCATTTTATACGTATGCCCATATAGAAAATCCCAATGAATTTCGTGATGAATTTTATAAAGGTCTGAACGATCTTAAAGTTTACGGACGCATCTACATAGCTCATGAAGGAATCAACGGCCAAATGAGCGTACCTGAATGTAATTTTGAAAAATTTAAAGAATTTCTTAACACTATTTCATTTTTGAAAGAGGTCCGTTTAAACGTCGCTGTAGATAATGACGGTAAAAGTTTTTGGGTATTAAAAGTAAAAGTCAGAAATAAAATTGTTGCCGATGGCATCGACGATCCTGAGTTTGACATGAGCAAAAAGGGTAAATACGTAGATGCGTGTTCTTTCAATCAGCTTACTGCTGATTCTGAAACGATCGTGGTGGATATGCGCAACCATTATGAATATGAAGTAGGTCATTTTGAAAACGCAATAAAAATACCTTCCGATACTTTCAGAGAGCAATTACCTATGGCTGTAAATATGCTTGAAGAAAAAAAAGATAAAAATATTATCATGTACTGCACCGGTGGCATTCGTTGTGAGAAAGCCAGCGCCTATATGCTGCATAATGGGTTTAAAAATGTTTATCATCTCGAAGGTGGCATCATTCAATATGCCAATAAGGTGAAAGACGAACATCTGCCTAATAAATTTTTAGGTAAAAATTTTGTATTTGATGGCAGGCTCGGAGAAAAGATCGGAGAGGAAATTATAAGCCATTGCCACCAGTGTGGCACCCCGTGTGATACGCATACCAACTGCGCCAACGAGGCATGTCATCTTCTTTTTATACAATGTACTGAGTGCGCCAAAAAGTATGATGCTTGTTGTTCTGAAGAATGCCAGTCAGTAAATCAGTTACCCGAAGAAGAAAGAAAACAGAAACGAAAAGGCATAAAGAATGGAATCATGATCTTTAATAAATCCAGGAAACGAATGGATGGATTGATGAGGACAGAAGCACAGTAAATCTTATAACAATATTTGTCGCCCGTTGGAGGCAAGAAATAAAGCTAGTCGACTTAGGCGGAGCCTTCATTAACCATAAGAAGTCACGCAAAATGAAAACGGTCTGCTAATTCGTTTCCTATAACCCTATTTTAAATTACAAATTATGGTAGTAGCGGCGTGTTTTTATTCTCCGGATGTCTATGAAAAACTTTTGAAAATATCAGATGACAGGGCGAAAATGTGTGACAGTTATGAAGACTGGCTCGTGCAATTTATGAAAATGAAAAATGGGCTGGAAGAACAAAATCTTTCTTTACATCCTGTGCCTGTCCATCTTGAAAAATTAGTTGAATTCTGCAAAAAGAATAAATTACTGAATACGGGAGAAGCAAGATCAAAATATGCTTCCCAGTTAGCAGAGCAAATCAGGACACTGGAAAGAACTTTCAAGTCTAAGATGCCACAAAATGACTTTACTCTTTCATTTGAATGACAC
>JBDTIC010000079.1:0-10613 GCA_039936595.1 Ginsengibacter sp.
GATCATTTTATGTTGCTATTGGTATTCTTTTAATAACAGGTTTTTCCTACGGCCAGCAGCCCGCCTTGCTGCTTTCGGATGCACTTAGCAATGGCATTGCTAATTATCAGAGCATTCATGCTAAGCGAAATTATTTTAATTCTTCAAAGGAACTCGTTCAAAACGCGAGAAACGAATACCTGCCCAATATAATCGGGGGTTTACAGGCTGCTTATGGAACTGCTAATGGTCAGTACGGTGCCCTTGGTCCTGGTAGCGTACCTGGTTTATCTGCATCAGGACCATTTATGGCAACACAAAGCTGGAATGCCGCTTTTGGTTCACAATATGTAATTAATGCTAATTGGGAAGTTTTTACTTTTGGCCGGTTGAAATCAAGAATAAATTTTGCGCAATCCCAGGCAAATACCGATTCTGCTGATTTAATGCAGGAGCAATTTATACAAGGCGTAAAGATTGCAGATGCTTACCTTGACCTGCTGATTGCACAAAGACTTATTAATAATGCAAAAGCTAATCTCGAAAGGGCCACAGGTGTACAAACTGTTGTGTTGGCAAAAGCAAAATCAGGCCTTATTGCAGGCGTCGATTCATCCATCGCAAATGCGCAGGTTTCAAATGCAAGAATTGCTGTAATTGATGCTGTGGGCCGGGAGCAAGAAAGGCGCAATCAACTTGCACAATTAATGAATGACGCCTCCAGGGCTTATGTGTTGGATACTTCTTTTTTCTTTAAAAAAATTCCGGCCGATTTTTACACCGATACCCTACCCGAAAGAAATGCGCAGGTGCAGTTTTACAAAGCACGTATTGAGCAAAGTGACAAACAGGCAAAATGGTTAAAGAAAAGTATCCTGCCCGGTTTAAATCTTTTCAGTATTCTTCAAACGAGAGGGTCGGGGTTTAACAGCGATTATTCTCCTGCTTATAACAGCAGTTACTCAAAGGGTATTCTTGATGGTATTAGTCCTACAAGAAGCAATTATGTTGCAGGCGTTTCTGTGGCCTGGAATATTGTAAGTATTGCAAAAATTAAACATCAGGTGGCAGCACAAAATTTTATTACTAAGGGCTATACTGATGAATACAATCTGGTAGCTACCCAATTAAAAAGTCAGTTGGCACTGGCTGATGAACGTATAGAAAATACATTGCAACGGTTTAGAGAAGTGCCGGTACAGTATAAGGCTGCTTCTGATGCTTATGTGCAAAAGAGCGTATTGTATAAAAACGGCTTAACTGATATTGTTGATTTGCAGCAGGCCTTATTTACACTTAGCAGGGCAGAAACTGATGTAAGTATTTCTTATATTAACGTATGGCAGGCATTGCTGCTAAAAGCTGCAGCTTCAGGCGATTTTGATTTGTTTGTAAGACAGGTGCGATAAGAAAAGGTGAATGAATGTAATTTATCATAGTATATTTTTTTGATTGCAGGCATTGTTTTTTTAATTAAGGATCGTTGTGTCACTTACTGGTACAATACCGGTCTATTCCGAAACAGTGCATAGTGAAAATAGGCCGGTAGTGAATGTTCAAATGGCTAAACCGGCAATATAAAACGTCAAAAAAATGATCAGTCATTCATCCGTTTTGCTTTTCGCCAAAATCAATTGACAGGTACAAGACGGTTTTTTATAAGTTGAATAATGAACTGAAAGCTGAAGATTGTGACGCAACAAGATTTTATAGTAGACGTCAGCTGAGGCCGCATAAAATAAAATGAATGAAATTAATTCGATTTGCATTACGAAAACCGATCTCGATACTGGTATTGGTAGCAGGTTTGTTTTTCTTTGGAATAAAGTCTGTAACGAACGTTAAGATCGACATTTTTCCAAATATTGACCTTCCGGTCATTTATATATCACATCCCTACGGAGGGCTCACTCCCGACCAGATGGAAGCCTATTTTGGTAAGAACTATGTGAACCTCATGTTGTTTGTATCTGGTGTTAAAAGCATCGAAACTAAAAACATACAGTCGCTTACGTTGATGAAACTTACGTTTTACGAAGGCACTAACATGGCACAGGCCGCTGCAGAAGTAACCGCTTTTAGCAACCGCGCCCAAACCAATTTCCCTCCCGGTACTTTACCCCCCTTTATTATTCGTTTCGATGCATCCACGTTGCCTGTGGGACAGTTGATCTTAAGCAGCCCGATACGGAGTAATAATGAGCTGCAGGATATGGCCAACATTTATATCAGGTCTGGCTTTAGTTCTATACCCGGGCTGGTTTCGCCTGCACCTTTTGGCGGCACCTCGCGTACTATTCTCATAAAAGCAGATCCGAACCTGCTACGTTCTCACAACCTGACACCAGATCAGCTGGTGGCAGCCTTACGAATCAATAACCAGACAACTCCTGCAGGAAATGTTCGTATCGGCGATAAAAATTATTTTACGCCGGCAAATACGACCATTCAATCAGTAAAAGACTTTGAGAACATTCCTTTGTTTACGGGAGGTGTCCAGAATTTATATCTGAAAGATGTGGCAACGATTGAAGATGGGGCGGATATAACGACCGGTTATGTATTGGTGAATGGCAAGCGGTCGGTGTATATGCCAATAACCAAATCAGCTTCCGCCTCTACCTGGGAAGTGGTGAAGGCACTTAAAAAGGCTTTACCACGTTTTGAATCTTTATTGCCGGCAGATGTAAAGCTGAATTATGAATTTGATCAATCGGTATATGTAATTAATTCCGTAAAAAGTTTGGTGACTGAAGGGATTATCGGGGCTATACTTACCGGGTTGATGGTATTGCTTTTTCTGGGCGATGTAAGAGGAGCGTTGATTGTGATACTTACTATTCCTACCTGTATTATTTCGGGTGTCTTGTTTTTGAGCCTGTTTGGCCAAACGATTAACATTATGACGCTTAGCGGTCTGGCGCTTGCCATTGGTATCCTGGTAGATGAAAGCACGGTAACAATAGAAAACATACACCAGCACATGAGTATGGGCAAGCCGAAAGCCCTTGCCATCTGGGATGCATGTAAAGAAATCGCCTTTTCTAAACTGCTGATTCTTTTTTGTATACTGGCTGTATTTGCACCAGCATTTACAATGGGGGGCATTCCGGGCTCTCTATTTTTGCCGCTGGCACTGGCAATCGGCTTTTCAATGATCACTTCGTATCTGTTGTCGCAAACATTTGTGCCTGTATTAGCTAACTGGATAATGAAGGAACACAACGATGTAAAGCACGATCAAAAGAATGCCAGAACACTATCCGCAAAACCGGAAAATGAGGACGATGAGATTTTTATAGAATCAGGAATAACGGAAGAATCCGAACAAAACACATGGCAGCAAAGAGAATCAGACCAGTATCAAAGAGGGCCTGGCGATAAAAAGATGAGCCGGTTCGAGAAATTCCGGATGCGTTTCAACCGCTTTATCAACAGAATAATGCCGGCAAAAAAACCCATCATATTAGTTTACCTGCTTTGTACCATTGCTTTGTCAGCCTTCTTTATCACTACCATTGGAAGAGATGTGTTACCAAAGTCAAATTCGGGACAGTTCCAGGTACGTATCAGCGATGCAGATGGAACGCGTATCGAAAAAACAGAACAGGATGTGTTAAAAACATTAGATGTACTGTATGAATTGGTGGGTAAGGAAAATGTATCTATCAGCAGTACGATGGTGGGGATGCATGGTTCACAGTATTCTACCAATCCTATTTACTTATTTATGGCAGGCCCGCAGGATGCCCTTTTGCAGGTGGCGCTGAAGAAAGATTATGAAGTCGACATGGATGAATTAAAAGATGCCTTCCGGCAGAAAATGAAGGAAGCGTTGCCCGGAGTTGCATTGTCTTTTGAACCTATAGAGCTCACCGATAAAATCCTCAGTCAGGGCTCGCCTACCCCAATAGAAGTAAAAGTGTTGAGTAAAAATAAAAAACAGAACGAAGTATATGCTTATAAGGTAATCGACAAATTAAAACAAATACCTTACCTGCGGGATGTTAAGCTCGGATCAGCCATTCATGCCCCGGCCATCAGTATCAACATAGACAGGGTAAAAGCCGCACAGCTCGGCACCAATCTTACTAATATATCGCGGGCTTTGGTAGCAGCTACTTCTTCATCCCGGTTTACGGAAAAAAACATCTGGGTAGATCCTAAATTATCCCTAAGCTATAGTGTGGCGGTGCAGGTGCCCATCACGGAAATGAAAAGCATAAACGACATTGCTGAAATACCCGTAGCACCTAATTCGGCCCGGCCTGTTTTAAGTGATGTAGCCACCATAAAAATGGATACCATTTATGGCGAGAACGATAATATAGGGAGTATGCCGGTGTTATCGGTAACTGCAAACCTGTACAAAAAAGATTTGGGCACTGCAAGAAAAGACGTAGATGAAGCCATAAAATCAATTGGTGATTTGCCACGCGGGCTAACCATAGAAACAAGGGGGCTTGTGCAGGTACTCACCGAAACATTAGACAGTCTGCAATCCGGTCTGTTGATCGCTATTGTCGTGATCTTTTTAATGCTGGCGGCTAACTTTCAGTCGTTTAAGGTATCACTCGTTGTATTGTGTACTGTACCGGCAGTTATCGCGGGTTCTCTAGGGTTATTGCTGCTTACCGGTTCCACGCTCAATCTGCAATCTTATATGGGCATGATTATGTCGGTAGGTGTTTCCATTTCCAACTCGGTACTGCTGATAACGAACGCTGAGGAGCTGCGCCTGCGTAATGGTAACGCATTATTATCTGCAAAAGAATCTGCGTCGGTGCGCTTAAGACCCATATTGATGACGAGCGTTGCTATGATAGCAGGCATGATGCCGATGGCGCTCGGTTTGGGTGAAGCCGGCGATCAGACGGCACCATTAGGTCGGGCTGTCATAGGTGGTTTGGTTGCTTCCACATTTGCAGCTTTATTGATTTTACCACTGGCGTTTGCCTGGGTACAAGGCAAAACAGGTACTCAGTCTGTATCACTCGATCCGGAGGATCCCGAGAGTAAACATTATATTGCTTCGTTGTACCACCATGTGAAGCCGGCGTAAAACACCAACAATATTCAAGAATAAGACATTTATACTTTATGAACTTAAGCACTTTCCGGCCCTCGAACTTAACCCTCAACGACGATGATGTTATCTTTGAGCCAGAGGAGAAAATTTCAAATAAACACCGTTACGTCGCCCTCTTGTATAGCAACAGGAAAATCAGCAGGTCCCATTCAACTATATTATGTACAATGCATAGTAGGCGTTTTCTTTTTCTCTTAGTTGGCTTTGCTGCTTCTCTCCTGTTTTTTCAAAGCTGCCATACTTCCGAAGAAAAAAAGGAAGTGAAAAAAGAGGTAACGGAATCTTCTGCTACTCCTGTTGTATTGGTAAGTAAAGGAGGCCTTACATCCTCTATACAAATACCAGGGGAATTGTTTGCCTGGCAGCAGGTGGATCTGTATGCGAAAGTAAACAGCTTTATAAATAAAATATATGTTGATGTAGGTTCGGAAGTAAAGCAGGGGCAATTGCTTGCAACGATGGAAGCGCCGGAAATTAATTCCCAGTTAGCTGCTTCAAATTCCAAACTGAAATCATTTGAAGCTATTTATATTGCGAGCAAAGCTAATTACGACAGGCTAATAGAAACAAGTAAAACACCCGGCACTGTATCGCCTAATGATCTTGATATGGCATCAGCGAGGCAAAAATCCGACTATGCCCAATACCAGGCAGCAAAGTCGGCTTACGACGAGAGTGTTAATAATCGCAATTATTTACAGATCAGGGCACCTTTCAGTGGGGTCATAAGTGCACGTAATGTAAGCCAGGGTGCCTATGTAGGTCCTTCAGGTAAAGGTTCCGAAATGCCGCTGTTTACACTGCAAACGCAACAAAAGTTACGTCTTGTAGTATCGGTACCGCAAGCATACAGCGCTTATGTAACCAACAAAAGTGAAGTAAGTTTTACAGTCGTATCGCTGCCCAACCAGACTTTCAAAGCGCGGGTAAAAAGATTAGCGGGTACGCTTGACCCGCGGTTTCGCTCCGAAAGAATAGAAATGGATGTAAATAATACGGATAAACAACTCATGCCCGGCATGGTTGCAGAAATTCAAATTTCTTTACCAGCGCAGGAAAATGCTTTTATAGTACCCGCTACAGCTCTTGTAAATTCTCTTACTGGCGTTGCTGTTATAAAGGTGGGCGGCACAAAAGCACTGTGGACTGACGTAAAAAAGGGACGAACTGTAGACGATAAAGCAGAAGTGTATGGCAATTTAAACGAAGGAGATACTATTGTTGCAAAGGGCAATGAAGAAATAAGAGATGGCATGCTAATAACCAAAATAAGTTTTGCCGCTGGAAAAGAATAGATTTTTATCTCTGCCTGATCTAAGGCTTGATCTATTAGAGATATGGCTACAGCCGGATCAGTAGATCCTACTTTTGAACAAAGCATTAATAAAGAATTAATCCTTTTAAGGCTAAGCAACATATCTATGTTTTGCCTACACAATTGTGCCTTAGAAAAAAGCACCAACAAATTATAGTGTTGGTAATCTGCGTTAATTAAATTCTGCTGAATCAATGCCAAAAGTTCGATATTCTCCTTCATGAACTTTTCCGTTAGACTGAGTGTTTCTGAGTTTTGATGATACCATTCATCAGAGAAAAAAAGGGTGCTTCCTGCCGGAACGGGTGGCTGGCCGAATACCTGATCTTTAACAAGATGGGGCGTATCAAACATGGCGTATGAATTGCCTAATATGGGTGTTCTGTTTTTCGACGCTTCTGAGTTCCAGCTACTTTTCCAAAATTCTGCCTGCCTGCTTAATAGCTGATGAACCCTTTGCATGTGGAGCTCCCCTTCTCCATAAAAAGATTTAAAAAACCTATCGGAAATATCTTCCGCATTTAATTTTTGGTTATTCCAGGCAGCAGCCAGCCCGGAAGCATAACCCAACCAAAAAATTTCGGGATTCAGACCTGAATCGGCCCATCCACACACAATCGTTCCCATCAAATCTGCCTGTCCACTGTCAATACTTGATTTAATTGCTTTTAGTATTTGAGAAACTCTTCCATTAGCTAAATCACCTTGCGCTATTTCATCGTCAGAAAGTGTAGTAGGCAAAGAAGTCACATCTGATTTGACCAAAGGATATTCGCCCCAAATAATAACTTTTCTTCCTTTTTTTATGAATCGCATTGGTAACCCTGGTTATAAACGCAGCGGGCAACTGTCTGTTGCCTCCTAATTTGTTGGCAATTTTTTTCTGATTTTCTGCCTTTCCAATATAGCTACCCTTGGTATAGCTACTTCCTTTTGTGGTATAGTTGGGAAAGATCCGTTTGGCAAATTTATTTTGGAATTTCGCAATTATGGTGGTGGCTTATTTACTATTGAAAAATATAAGATAGAAAACTTACACTGGAAGTAGGGGCATGATTATATTGAAAGTTGCTACCATACAAGATTCTCCGAATAATCAGATGTTATATTCCCAATAAATTACTCCGCTGAAACATCCCCTAAAAACTTTAAATCTTCTAATAAATGGTTCGAATTTTGTACCAGTGGGGTCACAAGGTTAAAATCTGACGTGCCTAAATTTATTAAAATTAGAATTATTGTTGGAATTAACTAATTACTGCTTCTCTTTATCTTTGCATGATGTTATCAGTTAGTAACCGCGGCAAAAACATGCCCGCTTCGCCTATCAGAAAATTAGCTTCTTTTGCAGACGATGCAAAGAAAAAGGGAGTTAAGGTATATCATTTAAATATCGGCCAGCCGGATATAGAAACTCCCGCGTCGACCTTAGAAGCTGTTCGTAAATCTGACTTCAAGATTCTGGAATACAGTCACAGTGCCGGTAATGAAAGCTACAGGAAGAAATTAACAGACTACTATCGTTCTGTAAATATTAACGTAGTTCCCGAAGAGATCATTATTACTACAGGTGCCAGTGAAGCTATTTTATTTGGATTTATGAGTTGCCTTGATGTGGGGGATGAAATATTAATTTCGGAACCTTTTTATGCTAATTACAATGCATTTGCCGTAACGGCAGGAGTAATAGTAAAGCCTATTACTTCTCATATTGAATCAGGTTTCGCACTTCCACCAATTGAAGATTTTGAAAAATTAATAACAGCCAAAACCAAGGCAATTATCATCTGCAATCCTAATAACCCCACTGGCTATTTATACAGCCAGGAGGAAATGGAGATATTAAAGACAATAATCGTTAAGCATAATTTGTATTTATTTTCTGATGAGGCTTATCGCGAATTTTGTTATGAGGGAAGCCATTACAGCGCGATGCAATTGCCTGGTGCAGAAAATAATGTAATATTAATAGATAGTATCAGTAAACGATACAGCGCCTGTGGCGCAAGGATTGGTGCCTTAGTAACTCATAATAAGGAAGTATTGCAGACTGTTATGAAGTTTGCCCAGTCGAGACTTAGCCCCCCCGGTTTCGGGCAAATTGTAGGTGAGGCCGCTATTGACTTGCCTTCTGATTATCTTAAAAAATCAAAAGAGGAATATCAGCTAAGGCGGGACACCCTGGTTGCAAGATTAAATAATATTCCCGGAGTTTTTTGTCCTACACCCGGTGGAGCTTTTTATGTGATGGCTCAATTGCCTGTTGATGATACAGAAATATTCTGTCAGTGGTTGCTGGAATCATTCAGCTACCATAATGCAACGCTGATGCTTGCTCCTGGCACCGGATTTTATGGTACTGAAGGGTTGGGGAAAAATGAAGTGCGCATAGCCTACGTGCTAAATGTGCAGGCTATCAATAATGCAATGGATTGTCTTGAAAAGGCTTTGGAAATATACCCTGGTCGACTATTAGTGTCTAAAGATTTAACTGCTTCTTCTTTATCGTCGTTGGTGCAGTATTAATATTGAAGCAAATATCATGAAGCATTTCTGGGTACAATTCACTATTGTAACTACTTTATTGTGCGTTAACTACTCTTATGCGCAATCTACGTTTACTAATCCTCTACTACCTTCAGGAGCCGACCCGTGGTGTACTTTCAAAGATGATTATTATTATTACACTAACACAACCGGTAAAAACATTACTTTATGGAAGACAGCCAACATTGCGACTCTTTCAACGAGTGAAAAAAAAGTAGTATGGACACCTCCCCGAACAGGGCGTTATTCTAAGCAATTGTGGGCCCCGGAACTGCATTTTTTGAAAGGCAAATGGTATGTGTATTTTGCCGCTGATGACGGCAACAATAATAATCACCGTTTATATGTATTGGAAAATTCATCGAAGGATCCCTTTCAGGGAACATGGATTTTGAAAGGACAACTATATACACCGGAAAACAAATGGGCTATTGATGGAAGCGTTTTTGAAAATAAAAAACAACTATATTTAATATGGAGTGGCTGGAAAGGTGATGTGAATGGGGAACAAGACATTTTTATTGCAAAGATGAAAAACCCGTGGAGGGTAACAGGAAAACGTACGCTAATTTCTGAACCTACTTATGAATGGGAAAAGAATGGGGATTTAAATAGTCCGGACGATGTTTCTCATGTAAATGTTAATGAGGGGCCGGAAATTTTAGAACATGGAAATCGACTATTTTTGGTTTATTCGGCGAGTGCCTGCTGGACGGATAAGTATGCTTTGGGCATGCTAACTGCAAATAAAAATTCGGAGTTAATGAGCGCTTCTTCGTGGGTTAAGAATGATCATCCGGTATTCAAAGGATCGGAAAAAAATCAAGTCTATGCTCCGGGTCACAATTCATTTTTTAAATCTCCGGATGGAAAAGAAAATTATATTTTATATCATGCAAACAGTAAACCGGGACAGGGATGTGGTGGATACCGGTCTCCCAGGGCACAGCCATTTGGCTGGAATATAGATGGCTCGCCTAATTTTGGGGAGCCAGTTTCTGACTGTATGAAAATTGCCGTTCCTTCAGGGACCATAGTTATCGATGAGGAAAATAAGTAGAAAACTGAAGGGGTTTTGGGGAATGGATTTAAACCCGTTTTAAGCGGTACAAAACATCATGTTCTGAAAGTAGGATTAAAAGTATCCCTCAACGGACTTTTATTGAAACAAATTACCGATGATTTACTGGCGATTGCCGACCTGCCTGAATGATTGACATTACTGAAGTATACAGATAATAACTCGTAAATGTTGCGTCATGAAGTGTTACATAATCATTATATATTCGTTCAGAAGACTCAATTACAGAATTTCAATGAACAAAATGAGATTCATTTAGCCATCTCCGGCATATAAAGCAAGTTTTGATTAATTCCAAAAAAGTCGCTCTATTGTCTTTTGTGCTCCCATCGAAATTGCACGTCCAGATACGGCCTATAAAGAGGTCTTGTATTAAATTTATTTTAAAGAATACTTACTAATCAACCCAATTTAAATATACCTGCCTGGGTAATAGCTTCCAGTAAGACCTAATTTTTAAATTGAGGAAATAATTCCAATAATCTTGTACATGTTCATCATCCAAGTGATAAACTTGTACAACGAAAGTGATAATCATGTACGGCGAATATGATATTCTTGTACGCATGAAATTCACGTAATACCTGTGAACATTGAGTATG
>JBDTIC010000080.1:0-4510 GCA_039936595.1 Ginsengibacter sp.
AGCCCACCGAGAACGGCTTTTCCCTGTGGATCAAGTAGTTCTTTTAAAGGCATTATTTTAATTTCTGCTGTGTAATTCATTCAACACTATTTTTAGGCACGATAGTTTTCGCGCCGGTTAAGGATAATAAAACATAAACTATAAATACTACCGGTACCGCAATCCATTGCAAAAATAATGCTGCAACGATTGCAACTATCAGTAAAGTTATTTTTTGCCAATTTCCTTTAAAAGTATAGTCTGCAAATTTTAAAGACATCATCCTGTGGTTGCTTACCATTAAATAACTCAGCAACAATATGACAGCATATAAAAACCACTTATTAATGATCAACGCATTGATGCTATTGATATAATTAAAATGTAAAATGAGGGGAAAAGACGCAATCAATATCCCTACTGCGGGTACAGGAACTCCTTTAAAAGAAAACTGTTGATCGGTATCCAGGTTAAATTTTGCAAGGCGGTAAGCAGCTGCACAGGCTAGTATGAACGAAGGAACCAGCCATGCAATTGATACCTCAAATCCATTCTCTTCCCTGGCAAAACTAAATTTTAATAATTGGTAAAGGATCACTGATGGCGCTACTCCAAAACTAACAACATCGCTTAAAGAATCCAGTTGCTTGCCCATCTCGCTGGTGGCTTTTAAGAGGCGGGCTACAAATCCGTCTAAAAAATCTATCACAGCAGCAATGAAAATACATATTGCCGCCCAGGAAAGCTTTTCAGGAATATTAAAGCTGCTATTGAACTGGTCATTAAGGTAAATAATTACTGTATTGGTTTGTAACGCAAATACAATTGCCATACAACCAAAAACCAAATTAAGCAGCGTAAAAATATTCGGAATTTGTTTCATAAATTTTAGCAATTTTCAATGGTTGCTATGTCTATATATTCAATGAAGATAAGGACGATGATGCCGTTTAAAAAACTGAATTTTTATATGTTGAGCCATTACAAGCAATTTCAGGGGATAAATTACCAGTCAATCTAAATCATTTTACTTTAAATATAAAAAGACTAACCGACTTTATCTGGACTCAATCGCACCTTGTTCCTGCAACATTTTTTCCTCTTTCCTTAACGATTTGTCCATTATAAAGGTCCCAAAGGGTACTAACGAAGCAAGAAAGGCTATCACTGTTTTTTTAAATTTCCAATCCAGTTTGATCGCTACAATGATCAGGGTAAGAATATAGATCATAAAAAGCAGACCGTGAACCCAACCTACATATAACACAGCGCGTGGATCGCCTGCTATATATTTTAAAGGCATGGCAATAAATAAAAGGGTAATAAAGGAAATTCCCTCAGCAATACCGGCCATTCTGAATCGCCCGAGGGGGCTGTTAGAAAACTGAAAATCCATTTTTTATTATTTTTGAATTCTTGCGAAAGTAAGCCCACTTAAGTGCATTTCAAAATGTGTCAGTCCTGCTAGCTTGTGAGGGCTTATTTTTCGATTACCTGATCAATATTACTGATCCTTTTTTGAAAACCGGTTTACCTGTATCGCGAAGTATATATTGTAACGTCCACACATACACTCCTGCATCTTGTGGCTCTCCGTTTACTGTACCATCCCATTTTTGTGTCCAGTCATTAGATTGATAAAGCAATTGCCCCAGTCGGGTATAAATTCTAAATTTTAAATTATTTGCTTTGTAGGCATTGAGAGGGTATAGGTAATCGTTTAAACCATCACCATTGGGCGTAAATGCATTGGGAACAGCGATATAGCAGCTTTTCAAAATCTTAATAGTATGAATTGCCGTATCATAGCAGCCGATATCATTTTTGATTATTAAGCTCACCTGGTAATTCCTTTCTCCTAACGAGACAGGATACTTTTGTGCCAGAGGATCTCTAACTAAATTTGTGAAACCATTTCCAAAATTCCATTCGTATGATGCGATTTTACCAAGGCTTGTATTTTTAAATACAGCAGAATCCTCAGGACATAAGAGATTAGAGGTTTCAAATGCAGCCTTCAAAGCATTATCAAATACCATTTCTTTTAAGGCTGTGTCGCTGCAAAACCCATTTGAAACCAGCAACTTGATTTGTTTGGTACCTGAAAGCTCAAATTTAGTTACAGGATTTTGCAAAGTACTGGGGCCGGAATAATCTAACTGCCACGACCACTTAGTTATTCCGTGTCTTCCATCTTGTTCGAACTGCACCGTATTCTCTTTGCATCCCTTTAATATATTGTAGGTGAAGTCTGCAGATACCGTGTCTTGCAGGGTGAAACTGATTGTTGCCCCCTCAGGTGTTTGTTGAGTGCATTCATCTAAAAGAGTATTTCCGTCATTACCGGTTTTTAATTTTAACTGGTAATTGCCACCGTATGCCATCGGTGTTGACAAATTGATAGTAATTATCCTGGTAACATCGCTATTACAATTGGTCACGGCGCTTACAACATCTACACTTGATGGACCCGTAACTATGAAGTCGCTTCCATCCGGGGCTACGGAAGTGCAGAGTATATTCTTTTTAAAAACCAATTGCAGGAATTGCGGAGCACAGGTTGGTGTAGTGAGGCTATCCATAGGTGTTGGCATTAATGGATATATGGTTAGGAGCAAAGAATCTCCCTCAGGAATATTGGTTCCGCAGTTATCAATGATCGTATTGCTATCGGTTCCGTTCTTTACAGAGAGAGTGTAATTTCCGGGTGGCAACGGATTACTTAATTCGACCACCAGTGAATCCATGTCAAACCCGGTGCAAGCAGCAGTTGCCGAAATAACAGTGGTGCCGGGAAATGAAATGGCGAAGTCACTTCCACCGGCAGCGAGACTGCTGCATTTCATGTTTTTGTTCAGCTTCACGTATAATTTAGTTGCATCGCATGAGGCTTCAACACTCTTTAGAGCTGGCTGTGTGGTATCAGTAATGCTTGCGGTGCCGCCACCAAATGAAAGCGAGTAGCCGCTTTGGGAATCGGTGAAATGGCTTACGAGTAGAATATATTCATGACCTGCTCTCAGGTTAGGCATTTTGGCAAAGCGGGGCTCGCTGCCATTGTAGCCTGAAGCACACTGGATAAAATTGACTCCATTTGCTGAAGTACCCGTAGTGCCGGGATTACCGGCCCAATTGCCGGTTACTATAATATTATGATTGCTGTAAACCTGGTCAGGATCAAGGCCGGTAATATCGTAAAGTTGCCAATCGTAATCATCCTGCATGTTGTTAGGTGTAATTTCAAATCCCAGCGTACCTGAAACATAGCAGGTGAATTTATACCAAAAAGGATTTTTGTTTGCATAATTCGCCCCACCGTTGCCGCTGCAACCTGGCACATATAAACTATTAGAATTACACACAGGTACCTCAATCTGCTTGAAAGTAGTAGTGCCGCATACGGGAAAGGCAGTGGATGGCGTTTGTCCCAGTGTAGTACAAGTTTGCGCATGTGAACCTCCTGAAAGAAGCAAAAGGAAAATAACAATAAAAGATTTCACTCGCATGGTCGTTACTGACAGGCAAAAATACCCTTTCGTTGCAATGGTGAAAAACTATTCCAAAAGAATAAAATTTTTTAATTGATTAGATCCTTCAAAGGTATTTTTGCGAAATAAATGGATGTATTACCACCTTCATGATTAGAATAATAACTCACACACAAGGTATCCTGGTAAATTACCATGCCCGGATAGCTCGTATCATCACCACTGGGGAGAAAAATGGTTTTTTTAATGTTTCCGTTTAAATCGGTTACCATAATGCCGGTACTTACATAGCTTTTGCCATCCTCATCTTTAAGATGTCGCCTGGAGCCAATAATTAATCTATCCGGATTAAGAAAAAGGAAATTGGGTCCACCCAGCCTGATATTTAATTTATCAGTGGCCCATTTGCTATAGGGATCCTCACCTTTTAATAACATCCCCATCTTGTCATGCAATTCTCTTCTAACCAGGATATACATTTTCCCTTTGTTATCGAACCGTATGGTGGATTCATTGGGAAAGCCGTCAATATTATGAAACTCGGTTACTTTCTCATAGTGAATGCCATCCTTTGTTTTCAATAGAAACAATCTATGAGGGCCATATCTTTCTTTAGGCCCAATTTGATAATCAATGGCGTAACCAATGTTGTTGTACCACGTTACCCTCCATATCCAATCGCCCCACCCGCTGATCTCGGGATCAATAAAAATTTTTTGAGGTTCACTAAATTCGTTGCCGGAAACATCAGAGAATAAAACGTGCGGTACACGCCCCATTAAGGAATCACCCTTATACAACGAGCCACCACAAATAATCATGAGACGGCCATCAGGTGTAATAGAAAGTTTGGGATCTCTCAGGTCAATTCCTTCCTTTTTTAATAATGCCACAGGTGTCCATTTTTCACCATCACCCGATGATAAAATACGTATCGATCCATCCACGCCGCTTTTTCCCGGAGTGTGACCAGATCCTTCCCGAAATGAACAGTAAAATTTTCCCTTAAATCTGATTAAATCTGTAAATGAATTATTAACTGC
>JBDTIC010000081.1:0-6690 GCA_039936595.1 Ginsengibacter sp.
CTTCTGTTTCGCTGCAAAAGCCTGTAATAGAATCGGTAGATAATCCGCAACCGGGAAGTATTTCACGTATTCTGTTTACTTTGGAAATATACCATTCACGGGTATAGGTTCTGTTCATCATTTGTAAAATTCTGCTGCTCCCACTTTGTACCGGCAGATGGATGTATTTACAAATGTTATCGTATTTCTTCATGGTAAACAGAACCTCATCTGTAATATCTTTAGGATGTGACGTAGAGAATCTTACCCGAAGCAACGGAGAAATCTGAGCAACATTTTCCAGTAGCATTGAAAACGATATCACCGAATTATCGGCAACATTTACCCATTGATAACTATCCACATTTTGCCCTAATAAAGTTACTTCACGATAACCATCATTAAAAAGATCTGTACATTCTCTAATTATGGAAGCCTTGTCACGACTGCGTTCGCGACCCCGTGTAAATGGAACTACACAGAATGAACACATATTATTGCAACCACGCATGATGCTCACAAAAGCCGTTACTCCATTACTATTTAATCTGATTGGAGAAATATCTCCATAAGTCTCTTCACGACTTAATAGAACATTTACACCCTTTTGACCGCTCTCTGCTTCTTCAATCAGTGCAGGTAATGAGCGATAGGCATCTGGTCCAATAACGATATCTACTAATTTCTCTTCTTCTAAAAATTTAGATTTTAGTCTTTCAGCCATACATCCCAGAACACCTATAAGTAAACCAGGATTGGTTTTTTTTATTTTCCTGAACTCGGTTAGCCTCTTTCTTACGGTGGCTTCTGCTTTTTCGCGTATAGAGCAGGTGTTGATGAAGATCATATCTGCGTCTTCAAAATGGGTAGTAATGCCATATTCCTCTTTTTGTAAAATTGATGCTACTACCTCACTGTCAGCAAAGTTCATTGCACACCCATAACTTTCTATATAAAACCTTTTTTTAGAGGATTTTCCGATAAGTTCTTTCGGTACAAAAGCTTCGCCCTGCCTGCTTTCATCGTGTTTTTTATTTATAGTTAATCCCGGCATTTTTCCTTGTAATTTCTTAGGTGGGCAAAGATAACAAAATTAAAATCTGACACACCTCGTCAGTAGTTAATATTAAAAGCAACCATCTGCAAAAATGGTTTGGTGCGATTGAATCAGTTTTTTCTTCAGGTATCAGTTATATTTAACTTGTAAACTATAGGTTTAAAGAAAATTATTTAACTGTAAATATGGATTTAAATATTCCAGCATCAACTTCTAATACTATTTATTTGGAGTGAACACCGGGCATTCTTTTTGCTAGCCAACTATTTTTCACTGGAATAATCCAGTGAGTTAATAATTCCTTTTTTGTAAGTATAGTATTATTGAAATAGAATGTGTCTGGATGTATAGAGCCATCGTCTATAACAAAATTTACTTCATTCATTGGTATTAAATGTATCTTATCATTGACGATAAAAGCAAGTAATTGCCTGTCGAGAAGTTGAATTTTAAACTCTTGCTCAATATTTTTAATAAATCTCAATGAAGTATCTGTACTGCATCCTCCTACTTTAACGTTGGTCTCATCGGCCATAAGCACAATAAACTGCCCAAAAAAAAGACCCGCATAAGATTTCACTGCACTTCCATGGCTATGCCATTCCTCACTAAAATTTTCTAAAATTTTTTCTAATGCCGGAATTTCGTCTTTAGTAAAGCTGCGGTTGCTTTGATATACCCAGACCCGGGAGTTATTAGCAAAGTCTTTTGGAATCAAATCCTGAAAGTGAATATTCATACACTAAAAATAAAAATTAAATTTCAGAGAAAAAAAATATTTATTATTTATATAACTCTGAAGGAATTTCATAAAGATGAATGAACTTCTATTCAAAGATTTATCGCAAATACAGGTAAAAAAAAAGTCCTGTTGCAGAGGCGGCAACAGGACTTTTTAAAAGTAATTAGTTGCTAAACTTTATCTTCTTCTTTTGATTCATCATCTGCGGAATCCTGCTCATCGGCAGATGTATCTTTTGCTTTTTTTACCTCAGATACAGGATTACTGTCTTGTATTTCTTCTGCTTCCTCTGTTTTTGCCACCTCAGATACAGAATCGTCTTCTTGTGTTTCTTCTGGCTTCTCTGTTTTTATCACCTCAGATACAGGATCGCCTTCTTGTTTTTCTTCTGTCTCCTCTGCTTTTATAACCTCAGATGCTAAATTGCTATCCTGTTTTTCTCCTGCCGTCTTTGTTTTTGTAGCTATCTTATTTACAACGGCTTCTGGTGAAGGCTCATTTTTTGCTTTAGCGTCAGATTCTTCCTGGGCTGTTTCATTATCCATTTTCTTTTTAAGATCGGCCAGTACTCCCAGGTCACCAAGTGTGGTTTTCTCTACCTTATTTTGAATATTCTTTACCACTCTTTTTGTATTTTCTGCATCAGCTCTCTTTTCATTCATCTGGGCGCTTTTTTCATCAGCTTTTTCTCTTTCCCAAATACGGCTATGGCTCAGTATGATTTTTTTATCATTACGATCAAATTCAATTACCATGAAAGGGGCGATTTCGTCCAAACCGATTTGCTTGTCATCTTCTCTGCGCAAATGACGGGCGGGTGCAAAGCCTTCAAGTCCATAAGGCAACTGCACTATAGCTCCTTTGTCATCTCTGCGTGTAACAGTTCCTTCATGAATACTTCCCACAGGGAATGTTTCCTCCAGAGAATTCCATGGGTCTTCTTCTATTTGTTTATGTCCAAGCTGAAGTTTACGGTTGTCCTTGTCAATACTCATGATAACCACATCAATAGTTTCACCTACTTTGGTATATTCATTTGGATTATTAAAGCGTTTGAGCCAGCTAAGATCGCTAATGTGAATCATGCCGCCAATTCCAGGTGAAAGTTCAACAAATACACCATAGGGTGTGATGTTTTTAACCAGCCCCGCGTGTTTACTTCCTTCAGGATATTTTGTTTCAATAGTATTCCATGGGTCATCAGTCATCTGTTTGATAGACAGACTCATCTTCCTGTCTTCTTTACTTAGTGTGACTATTTTAGCATCATATTCGTCGCCTAATTTGAAAAATTCTTTTGCATTGATTGGGGTATTTGCCCAGGTGATTTCACTTACGTGAACCAGTCCCTCAACGCCAGGATATATCTCCAGGAATGCTCCATAGTCTTCGATGTTAACCACTTTTCCTTTTACGATCTCACCCTCTTTAATATTTTCAGGAAGAGTATCCCACGGATGAGGAGTTAATTGCTTTAAACCAAGACTGATACGTTTTTTATCATCATCAAAGTCAAGTACTACCACATTTAGCTTTTGGTCGAGTTTCAATACTTCACCCGGATGATTGATACGTCCCCAGCTAATATCTGTAATGTAAAGTAAACCATCTAAGCCACCCAAATCAAGAAATGCACCAAAGTCGGTTATGTTCTTAATAGTTCCTTCAAGTACCTGTCCTTTTTCCAGCTTACCGATGATCTCTGCACGTTGTTGTTCAATATCGCTTTCGATAAGCGCCTTGTGAGAAACAACTGCATTCTTGATCGCTTCGTTTATTTTAACAACTTTAAATTCCATCGTTTTGCCCACAAACTGGTCGTAATCTGTAACGGGCTTTACGTCAATCTGAGAGCCCGGCAGGAATGTTTCCATCCCAAACACATCTACTATAAGACCGCCTTTCGTTTTGCTGGTAACCAGGCCAGTAACAATTTCACCGGTTTTGTGCATGTCAACAATCTTCTCCCATGCACGTGAAGTACGAGCCTGTTTGCGGCTAAGATGCAGGTTGCCATCCTTGTCTTCTTTTTCAGCTACCATTACTTCCACTTCATCACCCACTTTTAAATCAGGAGTATCGCGGAATTCATTTAATCCTACCAGCCCGTCACTTTTAAACCCAATATTGATAACAACATCTGTTTTGGTCATAGCTACCACTGTACCTTTGACCATCTCATTGTCATTAATTTGTTTAAAGGTTTTGTCATAAACCTCATCATATTTATCTCTTTCCGTAGCGTCATAATGAGTAACATTCCTCTTATCAATGCTCCAGTCAAAATCATCATGAGGCGTAGTAAGCGCTTCTTCGCGGATTTCAACTTCAGAAGGTTGTGGCTCACTGGCCGCTGCAGTAGATTCTACATCGGGGAAATCCGGAAAAGGGACTCCTTCAATACCTCCCTGAGGTTTGTTCTCGAGGGTTACTTCCTGGTCTTCAGATTGGGTTTCATTATTTTCTATTTCCATTATTTTTTAGCAGATAGATTTTTTATTGCTGTATCGCGATTTTGCTGCGACCCTGCTTATCAGCATTTGATTATTAATAAATTATTAATTTCCCGTAAAAATTTGGGAGTGCAAAGGTAATAAAATACCTTTTAAAGAAGAACTGATAATTGGACAGTTTACAAAGCCTTTTGTAAACTAAAAAAGCATAGTCAAATTTCGAAATCTATCTGCTAAAATAAGCGTCAAATCAACACATGCTATTGTGTAGTGTTTTCACTTAAGAAAATGAATTTACGGTTGCTATAATTTATTAATATTAATCTTTTACAAAACGAAGTATCGTTTTATCTCCAGATGCGGGTATGATCTCCAATATATAAATACCTGAAGAAAGCCTGCTCACATCCTTATGAATCACATTATTGTTAATCGTATTTTCACTAGAAATTTTTTGCCCCTGCATATTATAAATATTGGTTTGCAAATTCATAACGTTAGTAAATGGCGATATAATGGTTAACTGGTCACGAACTTTAGCAGGATAAATATGCCATTGCGCATTTTTAAATTTTATAGAAATAATTTTTGAATAAGTAAAGCTTGCATCCATATTGACTTGCTTTAACCTATAGTTAATTGTGCCGTCTGCCAGATTTCCATCTTCGAAAACATACGCAGAACCCGCTGAGGAATTCTGAGCTTTTACAATGCCAATTCCCGTAAATGACTCATTATTAGCTGCCCTTTCAACGACGAAATAATCATTACCAGACTCATATTGGGTCGTCCATTTTAATTTGATGTTAGTTTTTTCGGGAATTGCTGAAAAATTGTTTAATTCAATTGGTAATACAGCGCAAGGGCCAAAATCAGCATCCAAAAAACCTACACGTGCCGCAATAAAATTTTTCAGATAGTCTATTTCGCCGGCATAACTTGTTGGGATGGGAGAGGGATTAGGCCATATATATTGTCCAATAATATTCCATCTAATAAAATTTCTTTGCTGAGCATCCTGCAACTCATTTGCTATTGAATCAATTAATGAATTAATATGTGACTGGCTTAACGTTGTGAGCCGCAAGTTATTATATGTACAGATAAGATTTTGATTCCACAGTACGTCAGACCGTAACCTACGCCACCAGAAAGGAACCTGGTAATCATCTGGGGGGTAAGAATATGAATACACATAACCGGTAGGATTATTGCCTTGAAAATAATTAGCATTACCCCATGCAACATCAAAATCCCATACCGGCCCCGCAACAATTTTTCCATTTCTGGCTTTATGAAAATAATTGCTTACCCTGAAGCCATCAATATTCTTTGCAAGTTCATTTATTATAAAATATTGCATAAAAGATTTTTCTTCGGCATAGTTTCTGAATCCGGTTAAAGGATTCTGGAATTCCGGGCCATCCAAAGCCTGCTCAAAGGAATCTACATAATTTTGGAGATAATCATTTTGCTCCGGTGCAATATCTTCGGGCTTCTTAGGATATACAAATTGAAAGATGGTTGATGACCCGGAGATTTTTGAATGCCATGTTATTTCACCGCCGTTTATTTTATCTATAGAAAATATATAGCCACCGGTTATACCAGGCGCTGTAATATTGGTTACGCTAAGTTTCTCAATATTTATACGATTTTTATCTCTTTTAATTTTCTCCTGCAATACAAAAACTCCTTTGTATTCATCATTTATCAAGACTTCACAATACCTGGTACGTGCAGCATATTGACCCATTTCGCGGGCAAGTTCATAAGTAAGCACATTTCTCATTAGTGTTTTATCTGTGTAATTAGCGCTTAATATCCAATCACTTTCTTCAGGCATACCGAGTATGCTTACTTTTTCATCGTCAATCCCGTTGGCTTTTCTTGTTTCAAAGCCAAATTGTTTTTTAGGAAATTGCTGGGAACTTTGTCCACGTATTTCTATACCAATTTTTCCCTGGTAATCATAATTAGTCTGATTTAAATAATTTACGGTCCCAGGCCCATTATTAATTATGTACATGTCAGCAATGATTTTGGGATCGTCCAAAATCTCTTGTCCATGTGTATAAATTTTTACGATAGGTAAAGTGCTTGAAGACAAAAGAGGTTTAGCAGGCTTGCTTCCAAACTCGAGTGAAACACTATTTACTGTGCCTGTAATGCCAGCAGTATTATCAGTTATTTTAAGATTCCACGTGCCATTAGGATTTTGAAAATTATTTAGAAAAGACAAGTCCTGCAAAGGCCTGAAAGAAGAATTATATGGGGCACTACCAAAATCAATATATACAGATGATAAAGCGTCAAATTTTGTGTTTGTATAATCGCTTCCGGGTAGATTTTTGGCAAGTAAGATCAGAGCGCCGTCAGGAGACTCAAGTTGTAGTGTAAGTTGTTCATCTGCAGGATGACTGATATTAATGGTTAAAGATTGCAGGCCGAAACTTGTT
>JBDTIC010000082.1:0-4611 GCA_039936595.1 Ginsengibacter sp.
TATCCACCACGACTCGAAGTCCGCAAACCCGCCTTCAGGCCAGGCGGCCTTTTTCTCGATGTTTTTTGTGTCTTTCCCAAAAAAATCGGGACAAATCATGTGATACTTTAATATTACAAATGCTATAAAATCACTTTGTTTTTTTTCTAAGGAATGAACTCCACAATACATTTTTCTTTGCGCTCTTGATGCCATTGTGGGATAACTAATACGGCAATGGATCATTTGGGTTTGCTGCATGTGACTTTGAATAATTTAGTGGCTTATTCTCTCCAATCGTCCACTGTATTCCTCCCAAAAGAAATTTTTCAAAAACAGGATCGGAATATCTTTCTCCGTCGTGGCCTAATGCAGTGTACCACTCACGCCCGCCATCAAATTCGTGGCACCAGGTAGAAGGAAATACGGACCCATAAATTGTTGGCTTGTTTTCATCCTTAACAGTGGATAGATCATGTACAGTCAATACATGAATATCGGGATTGACATCCGTGGTATAATAACATTCATCAGTCACATCCCATCGTTTCGGTAAAAAGGAAGTAGAAACATTTTTTGGATCAATAATAATTTCCTGGAAAGGCTGATGTTTAGCATGGCGTACAAAGGTGCCGCCCACCAGCCTTTTAAACCATTGCCAATTTCTTTCTGTACCGGTCACGGAATGAATTCCAACAAAACCACCTCCGGCTTGTATGTATCGCATCATAGCTACTTTTTGCGCATCAGTATCAAACACATCATTATTGGTGCTTGTAAAGATCAGCGCATTGTATTTTTTCAGATTGGCATCGTTAAATACTGACGGATTATCTGACACATCTACTCCAAATCCATTTTGCTTTCCCAAACGTTGAATACAAGCAACGGCAGATGGTATATTATCATGCACATAACCTTTACCATTTTTAGTATAAACCAACACGTTTACTTTTTCCCAATTGACGTCATTGTTAGCACTGTGTCTTCCGGCAGCACAACCGGAAATCAGGAGAATAACGAGCATAGCTAGTGGTAAGCAATTGAATGTCTTAAGCGGTTTCAAATTGCCTGTAAACAAAAAGTGATTGGAATGTCTCAAGTTTAGCTATTTTACTTTTGTAATAGATATGTGAGGCGGATGCGCAAAACTGTCCCATGTTTTTTCTGCTATTTCAGGAGAAATGGTGCCATCATAAACTAACATCCTGTATTTTAAAACATAATTTTTGTCGGGAGCTAATGGCCAATCCATATTACGGGTCGGACTGAAACTAAAGAAAACATCTCCCCTGCCATTCATATCCTCAGGCCACACACGCATGGGCTCGGGAAAATTATAATTAGTTGGATAATCCATAAATAAAATCCCTGTATGCCCGCCATCCTTCATGGCGCCGTCAATCATACACCAACGGGCTCTGGAGGCATCTGCATCTTTTCTGGTCTTGCCTTCTGATGTTAACACTTTGCTGTTTTGGTTATCCCAGTCTGGCGCGGCTCTGAACCCGAATCCGCCATATCGATATTCTTTTAAAACAACAGGGTCTGGTGTCGCGCAATTCAGTTTAGAAGTAAAATCCCATAACCACATTTTGGTTCCAATATTATATACACGTATATCCCACACTTCATTCAGCGCTATCTTCTCTTTCTGCATTAGCGTATCTTCAAAAACGACATGCTCTTGTAAAGCTTTAAATCCGCCATAAACGGGACCTTCAGTTTTAGAAATAAACTTAGAAAAACGTACCGTACCCTGCTTTTTTACCAGGTTCCAGAAGTCGACTTCTTTCCCCTCAAATAATACTTCTGTCCAGGGATTCCAAATGCCTACATGATGCCGGTGATCGGGCGGATTAATGCGTGTAAGAACATGGCCATCCGGCGACCATAAAGGATGGATAAAACCGCTCCGTTTGAAAACCGTATCTACACCCAGCGGAGGATAGACGGTATTAAAATTGTATTGCAATACTTTTTTGCCATTTTCTGTAAGTTGCAATGCTCCGTCCCGGTTGATGACTTGCACAGGAAACCCGGTTGCCTTAGGAGGCTGGCCTTCTGACAGTTCAAATATCTGTGTTTGCGAAGCAGCAGCTCCCATCTTTTGTACCATCCACCACAAAAAACGATGATACCCATGTTCTACCTGGAAGGGAACTGGTATCTTTTTATTTCCCATCACCTGACTCAATACCAGGGAAGAATCCGCCAAATAAGTGAGTGCGTCCAAATCAATATTGACAGGAGCAGCAATGCTGTTACTAACATGATCGAGTGTGAAGCGCGCAATTGTTTGAGCAGAGATATTTGAGCCACTTATAATAACCTGAAAAATAAAAAAAAGCAGAATAGGTAGTCTCATTGTTTAGTGTTTATCTATGAATATTTTCAAAAAATAATTCAGTGGATTTTCATCCGACTAAGGTATTTTAAATTATTTCACCTAAATTCAACCAGAGAGTTGAAATTCAATAAATGCGGCTATTACAACGATTGAAATGGATGCACTAAAATGATAAAATCAACACTTTTTTTTGTATTTTCTTAAGTATTTTCAATGGACAATAAATTGAAACCAATACAATTTGTTGACGAATACTATTGCTATTTATGAACAAAGCCATTACATTAAAGGATCTCGCTGTTAAACTGAACATGTCTGTCTCCACGGTTTCCAAGGCGCTTAATGATAATGCATTAATAAGTTCGATAACGAGGAACAGGGTAAAAAAACTTGCTTCTGAATGGAACTATACTCCAAACGAAGTAGCACGACATTTTAAACTTAATAAAACTTTTACTGTAGGATTAATTATCCCTAACATGCTCGACCAGTTTTATGCTCTGGCCATTAATGGTGTTGAAGATATAGCCGGAATAGAAAAGTACAATGTGATCGTATCTCAGTCTCATGAGAATCCCGAAAAGGAGGAAAAAATCGTTGAGTTGATGAAACGAAATAGGGTGGATGGTTTAATAATAGCTATCACTAAAGAAACGCAGGACATGACACTATTTCATAAACTGGAATACATTGGTATTCCGGTGGTATTTTTTGCGCGTCCACCAAAAGAGAATTTGTTTGACTCAGTAACTGCGGATAATGAAAGCGGTGCGTTTGAAGCTACCGATTTTTTGATAAAAAAGGGCCATAAACGTATTGCACATCTGATGGGCCCTGTGTCCATGGAGGTAAGCCACATCAGATTTAACGGGTATAAAAAAGCGTTGCAAAAAAATAATATTTTTTTTGATCCGGATCTGGTAAAAGTGGTAACCCTTACTACCAAATCAACCTTTAAGACCATGGTTGAATTAATGAAACTAAAAAATCCGCCTACCGGAATTTTTGCTTTTAAAAATTACCTGAGCCTTGATGCCATTGAATATTTAAAAAGAAACAACCCTTCAAAAATTAAGAAAATTGATTTTACAGGTTTTGGCAAACTTCCACTTCTGCAATATCTCGAAAAGAAACCAGTAGCATCCATAGACGAAAATTCTTACCAGATAGGTCTTGAAGCAGCCAGGCTTTTATTTAAAAAAATTGATGCACATGATAAAGAAAGAAGGTCCATATGTCAGCAAATAAAAGTGCCCGGAAAATTGGTTGTTCATTAGGATCTATTTGTCTTGAGGATCGTATTTATTTTCTTGCAATTTCTTAAATTTTGAGACAGTTAAATTGTATTTCAATTATTTCTATTGAATACCTTATTTATTTACTCCAAACAGCTTTGCGGCAAAGTGAAAAAATGCATCCCTGTAAAGTTTACCTATCATGTTCTTACCGTCATTAATGTTGAGGAAATCTTTTCTGTATCTGTTTGCAGTTATGGAACAAAAATTTTAAACATTCTTTTTTCTTTTAGGATTACATCTTTGTTTCTAAAAGTACCGCTAACTTCAAAAGAAAAAATTATCTTGCTACTCAATTTGATCCTGTCAAAAAAAAGATCATGATAAAAAAAATAATTATTCCAATAGGACTTTTAGCACTGTTGATCATCTCGTGCGTTAGCAATCAACCCTACAACGAGGGTTATGCAAGGCCTGTGTATATTGCTCCAGGTGTAGGTTTGGGAACCATCATTGCCGTAGTAGTATCCTGGAGCAGAAATAAATCCATTCTCTGGGCTATCATACACGGTATTCTCGGCTGGCTGTATGTTATCTACGCTATTCTCGTAAAAGCAAAAAACAGATAGCTTACAAATAAGCATCTGAGAAAACTGCCGTTTTTATCAGCGATGACTAATAAAAATGTATTCGTTTATTTTTCTCCCTTAATGGGCTCAGCTACATTTTCTCCCTTCGGTAAGTCTTCCAATAATAGCAAATGCGGTTATTCTGGGCCGGTAAATACGCTGTTTTTCTTTATCCTTGTCCAACTATAAAATGTCATTTCAAAATTTATTTCTCCTTTTCACATGAGTCCGTATTTCTGTCCAACCCAATTTCCTATAAAAAATTTCTGATACCCAACTATTTCGCATAGAAGAATTCCAAATCCTGTTGTATCTTTTTGGCCTTACGTTCTGCTTCCCGGGCTCTCAGCTCAATTCTCCTGATTTTCCCGCTGATGGTTTTTGGCAACTCAGTTACAAACTCTATGATGCGGGGTAT
>JBDTIC010000083.1:0-2817 GCA_039936595.1 Ginsengibacter sp.
TAACTGTACCTGGAATATTATTTAAAACAATTTCTTTTCTAAAAGAAGTCCATATATTGGTGTCACCCGCTGCATAAGGAGTTCCAATCCATTTCGCCTGCCAATTCTCATTTTGGGCTGAAGAAAAGAAACTTATAAAGAAAAAGATCAGAAAATAAAAAAAACGGTTTAAGTGCTTCATGCTATAAAAATAACTTAAAAAAATAAGCCTATGGCTAACTATAAATGAGTTTCCATACACTGGATCGATAAATAATTAATTTACAACAAAACAAAGGAATTTAAGTATTGTCTGAAACAATATTTTTCCTGTTAAAAATGAAATGACGATGAAAATTCATACCACCAGGATTCAATTTTATAAACGGCGGCCTGCTTTTCCATTTCAATAAATTTTATAATGCGCACTTCCTTAATCGAATGATTTCCTGCCTTTATTGAAACTATATCTTTTGCTGGTATACGGAGCGAGGCCTTTGTGTTTGGAGGAAATGTATTCTTCCAATTACTATTTCATTTTGAGAGCTCCACTTACTACCTATTAATCCGTACATTGATGATGACACTCAATACCCCGGATTTTGCACCAATTTATTATTTACCGACATTTCTCTAAAGGGTATTGCATAAATCAATTTATTTTCAGTCACATTAAATGAAGCTGGCAATAGCCACCCATAAAGAGCTTTCATTCGAATACCTTTTGCAGTTAATGTTTCTACTGCTTTCCCATTACGAATAAGATCAGTCCACCGATGGTTTTCAAAAGCCAATTCATGTCGCATCTCATTGGCAACATTTTCACTGGTTGCCTGAGATAGATCAGTAAGGCCTGCTCTTCTCCTCACCTGGTTCAGATAAGGAAGGGCATCACTACTCTTATTTTCATCTACCAAACACTCAGCCAATAGTAATAATGCGCCCGAATAGCGATAAACAGGCCAATTGTCATTTGTATTCCATTCTACCGTAAAAGGTGGGTGTAAATATTTCTTTATGAAATAATAGTAAGTAGAACCAGGTGCGGGTACATAATTAACAGGGCTCTTAACATCAACAGTTGTGAAAACCTCTCCAACTTGGGTCCCTTCGGCAACTGCCACGGATGCAGGTAACCTCAAATCTCCGTTCTCATAAGAGTTAACCATTTCCTGAGTCGGAACATTCCATCCCCCGCTTGTAAGTCCTCCTCGTAGATTCGTACCATGTAAACCCAATATCACTTCAGAGTTAGTTGTTTTAGGGATAAATCTCCAAATGAAATCACTTTGTTGGCCATCATTACCTGCCTGATATTGAACTTCAAATATGGACTCTTGATTGTTCTTGTTATTAGGATCAAAAACATCTGCATAATTAGGCAGAAGAGCATAATGCATTTTAGTGATATCAAGCAGCGTCGCTTCAGCCTTTGCAAGATCCTTAGTAGGCTCTGACATATACGCATAAGCCAGCAGCATCTTCGCTGCTCCCTGAGTAGCCCTTCCTGATTGTGGGAAAGTAGTAGCTATCGGAAGTAAGGGAATTGCACTTGAAAGATCCGCAATAATCTGACTATAGACCTCAGCAGCGGTGTTCCTGGGAAGGAAAGCTCCGTCCGGGGAAGTTACTTCCGCTAGTTGGAGAGGGACTCCTCCGTAATGCTGAACTAAGTCGTAATAAAAGAAAGCTCTAAGGAATAAGGACTGCCCTGAAATCGTGTCTTTCATTCCCTGGGTTAAATTGGAACTGGTGAGCCGGCCCAGGATCGTGTTTACCTGGGCAATCCCGGAATAATCATTGGCCCATCTATTTCCCGGATTATTAGGTTCCTGACTGGATATATTATTATCCAGAAATTCAGCCATCGCCTCCGCGCTTGTTGAGGTACCTCTATCGGCTTGATAGATAGTAAAAAACGTATTGTCTGAACGCATTTCATCCATATAAATGCCCATAAAAGCAACTCCCCGCAAGTTTGAATAGGCTGAAGTTAAGGCCTGATTGAATTGAGTCGCATTCTTAAAAAAAGAAGCAGAACTCAGAGACGTTTCGGGAACTAAATTCAGCATGTCCTTTTTGCAGGCGTATAACCCAACCGTCAATATGATTATATATGATAGCTTATTTTTCATGTTATATTTATTTACTAAATAAAAAATATAGTTTTAAAAATTTACGTTTACTCCTAACGTAAATATTTTAGAAATAGGATATGCGGCGTCATCATTACCCTGATTTAAACCGTTTAATCCCGCAGCACCCGCTTCCGGATTCATCCCTGGATATTTAGTCAGCATAAAAGTATTCTGTGAACTAAAGTAGATTCTTGCACCCTTTATGTATTGATTCTTCGCAATCGACAAAGTATACCCTAATGTGATATTTTTTACAGCGAGATATGTTCCACTAAAAACCTGCCTGGTAGTAAAATTCCGAAAATCTGCTGTTGTACCGGATCTGGTTCTTGGATATATACCATTTCCCGGATCTTCAATGGATTTCCACCGATTGGCGACACCTTTTCTTACATTAAAAACTCCATCAAGGTTTTCAGTTGATTGAAAGCCATTGTCCGCGATATCATTCCCCACAGTTCCGGCTACAACGATACTCAGGTCAAAATTCTTGTAATTAAATATATTGGTCATTCCATATATAAAATCAGGATTCGGGTTTCCTATAAAAGTTCTATCATTTATATCTATTATACCATCAGGTTTCCCATTTGGTCCGCTTATATCTTTAAATCTTGCAGTTCCTACCATTGCTGTAGCGTCATGAGGTTGGGTATCAAATTCTTGTTGCGTCATATAGACACCTGTATTTATATACCCA
>JBDTIC010000084.1:0-4255 GCA_039936595.1 Ginsengibacter sp.
CTAAAAGCCATGTCCGGAATAACCTGCCCGTTTTTATCCGGCGTATGACATTCCATACAAGCAGCAGCGTTAGTCAAGTAAGCACCGTATTTTAAAGTATCTGACTTAGGAGGCTTTTCTGTAAAAGAGGCTTTCGCCGGTATCGTGTTTAGTATAAAATTCATCGGGAAATCAACCTGGTGATCAGGTGTTTTATTAGTGATGGGAGGTAAACTTCTTATATAAGCTATTATATCATAAATATCTTCTTTGTCCATCTTGCCATAATTATGGTAAGGCATCACAGGAAATAGCCCGTTGCCCCATTTATCTACACCCGTAGTAATGGCACGAAAAATCTCCCCATCTGTCCAATCTTTAAGGTTTGCTGGTGTGATGTTTTTTGAATAAAACTCGCCCGGAAATCCCATGTCTTTGTTAAAAAATTCACCGCCTTTGCCATTAGTTCCGGGTATCATAGGACCAGAAAACCTCTTCCAGTCGCGGGTAGAATGACAATCCATGCAAAGGGTTACATGATTTGCGAGATAGTCACCACGCTGAACATTTTCAGGAGTAGCAGTAACATGCAAATCGGGCGCTGCACCTACATCCGGCAACCCAAATTTTACATAAGAGGCTACACCGGTAATTACTACAATTAGAAGGACTAAAACAGTTAACAGAATCTTTTTCATGTGATAAGTGACGATTGGTTTAAATTTATGAATGATGGGAATGAAACAGTAAAAGTAATTTTTTTTTAAAAGACACATGATTATTTTTTTACTTTTCCCAACCAAATTATCTCATCACATGATTTATTGTGGTTGGTGAGGGCATCGCCCACCGTCTTCTCCGTTTGTGAAGCTAATACCAAAATAAAACATCAGTTAGGGATCAGTTTGCAAATTTCCAAAATAGATCAAAGTAGCCTGGAAGCCATTTAAATTTTTCAAATGTTAGGATACCAGGCCGTTTGCGGAGACACAAACACAGGCCAAGACAAGATCGGTATCCTCCACCGACCGAAATCGCAGCGACAATTTGAAATGCATCCAGGGCAGTAATCAATTAAAATTTAGGACATTGGTAGAGTAATTTTCATTAAATTTGCCATTTCAAAATAGCAATAATGAAAACCTCAAGTATAATTATTTTAGTTGCCATTGCAGCGGCCATCGGAGGCTTATTAATGTACTCCGTAGATTTTTCTACCTATGATACGATCGGTTCTGCAAAGGAGAAACAGGGACAATATGTGCACCTTATTGCAAAGCTTGATAAGTCTAAACCTATACAATACGATGCTCTGAAAGATCCCAATTACCTTTCTTTTTATGCAGTAGATAGCCTGGGCAACAGCACACAGGTTATTTATCACAATACGAAACCCCCGGAGTTGGAACAAAGTGAGCGGGTGGTTTTAAAAGGAAAGATGCAGGGCAATATTTTTGAATGCAAAGACATTTTACTCAAATGCCCATCTAAATACAAGGATGATAAAAAGCAATTGGAAAAAACGGTTACCCAATATTAAGACTGCGACATGACATTTGAGAACGAACATTTACTACCAGGACAGGTAGGACATTTTTTTGTATTGCTGGCATTTGTAGCTTCTGTCATTTCTACCATCGCTTATTTTAAGGCTACTAAAATTAAGATCGCAAATCTCACTATCGCACAGGAAAGTGAAAAGCAATCGTGGCTCCGATTTGCCCGTTTAGCTTTTTTTATTCAGGCATTTTCCCTCTTAGTCGTTTTCACTTGTATTTATTACATCTGTTCACAACATTATTTTGAGTACCTATACGCTTATAAGCATGCATCCAAAGAACTGGAGCCAAAGTATCTGCTAGCCTGCATCTGGGAAGGCCAGGAAGGCAGTTTTTTATTATGGGCTCTTTGGCATTGCGCTCTTGGTATTGTATTAATTTTTACTGCAAAAAAAAGAGAAGCACCGGTAATGACGATCTTGAGTACTGCTCAAGTTTTTCTGACCTTGATGGTGTTAGGGCTGTACATTTTTGATGTACGCATTGGTAGCAATCCATTTACGCTAACAAGGAATGAGCTTACAGGTCCCATATTTGCACAAGCCAATTATTTAAGCTATATAAAAGATGGAATTGGTTTAAATGTTTTATTAAGAAATTATTGGATGGTTATACATCCACCGGTATTATTTCTTGGTTTTGCAAGTACGATAGTACCCATTGCATTCGCTTATTCTTCTCTGATCACCAAAGATTGGAGTGGATGGGTAAAAGCAGCACTGCCGTGGACTTTATTCAGCGGTTGCGTATTGGGCACCGGAGTAATGATGGGAGGAAAATGGGCATATGAATCGCTATCCTTTGGTGGCTACTGGGCATGGGACCCGGTGGAGAACGCAGCATTGGTACCCTGGCTGATACTTGTTGCAGGACTTCATTGCATGGCCATTTTTAATGCTACCAAACATGCTTTGAGAGCTTCTTATTTGTTTATCATCCTGGCTTATTTGTTTGTTCTTTATTCTACTTTCCTCACCCGAACCGGAATTCTTGGCGACTCTTCAGTACATTCTTTTACCGAAGCAGGAATGGCTATGAACATATTGATTGGCGTCTATGTATTGGCTATCTCACTACCTGTACTGTTTTTATTTTTCAAAAACTATAAAAGCATACCCTCCATTCAAAAAGAAGAGGATATTTCCTCGAGGGAATTCTGGATGTTTATAGGTTCATTGATTCTATTTCTTTCTGCCTTGTTTGTAATTTCCATTACCTCGCTACCGGTTTACAATAAGATATTTGGAACTCACCTTGCAGATCCGCAGGACAGGGAATTTGCATACAACAAAGTGCTGGTGCTGGTTGCAGTGATTGTTGGTTTACTTACCGGTGCTTCCCAGTTTCTTAAATATAAAAATACCAATAAAAAATATTTAATAAAGAAATTATCCTGGCCCCTGGGAATATCAGTGGTTGCTACGGCGCTGATTGTGTTTTTTTACCCCATAGAATATACTATTAAAGGACCCGGCTTTTTAGTGGCTATCTATCTTGCACTATTTGCTTCTCTTTTTTCTGTGATGGCCAATGCAGCCTACCTTCAGTCAGTTTTGAAATGGAAGCTA
This sequence comes from Ginsengibacter sp., assembly GCA_039936595.1. Lineage (GTDB taxonomy): Bacteria > Bacteroidota > Bacteroidia > Chitinophagales > Chitinophagaceae > Ginsengibacter. The sequence continues at coordinate 3,107 of JBDTIC010000084.1, forward strand.
AGAGCAGGAGGTGCAGCGATCGCCCATCTTGGATTTGCCTTGATGATTGGAGGCATGTTGATTTCATCTGGTAACAGAAAAGTGATTAGCGATAACAGCAAGACAGGGTTGTTCATTCCGTTTGATAAGGATCCTACAGGCAGGTCTTCCGAAAACCCGATGGAAAATCTTACCCTGCTAAAAGAAGTCCCTACACGTATGGGGAATTATACGGTTACTTATTTGAATGATTCCGCATCGAATGAAAAAACAAGAACATTTTATAACATTCACTTTCAAAAAATTGACAGCAGTACTGGAAAAGTTAAAGAAGATTTTGTATTGTCGCCTGATGCGTATAAGATGAAGGATAATAACCTGACTTCCAACCCCGGCACGAAACATTACCTCACTCACGATATCTTTACCTACATTTCTACTATTTCCGTTCCAAATACAGAAAGCGATACTACAACGTACCGCCCACATGAAATGGCAATCGGAGATTCAGTGTTTTATTCAAATGGATTTTATGTATTAAATGACATTTTAAAAAATCCTACTAACGAAAGGTTTAAATTTTCACCTACAGATACTGCTTTAGTAGCAGAAATAACGGTATATTCAAAAAATGGCACACGATACAAGGCTTATCCGGCACTTACCATTCATAACCAGGAATTAAATCTTATTAACGATACCGTTACTACGCAAAATCTATATCTGAATTTTTCAGGGCTGGCTGACGGCGGTAAGAAATTTAAAATCAATTCTAAAGAGACTGATAAGCTTACTGAATTTATTACACTGAAGGCTTATTACTTCCCTTATATTAATTTAGTGTGGTTGGGACTGGTAATCATGTCTTGTGGCTTTATTGTATCCCTTGTCAGCAGGGTAAAAGCAGCGATATCGGTAGCGTATGTGTCCACAGGATTGGTTTTAATTGCACTATTCTATATGTTCTTACTGGCTAATAATTAGGCTCAACTGGTATTAAGGAAAAATACTATAACTACTGCAATCCATTTCCCGGCGATTTCCGTATTTAATTTATATAATTATTTACTAACAATGATTTGCATTCACCTGTATAATTTATAATTTTACAAAAGCAATGTATCCGGTTATTAAAATAGTACGAAACTTATTTTTTACCAGTCTGGTATG
>JBDTIC010000085.1:0-3227 GCA_039936595.1 Ginsengibacter sp.
CCTTATTCTGAAGCAGAAGATAAAAGTTATCAATTATCACCTGATGTGATCGGGTTGAATAAAGAGTTTTATTCGCTAAAAATAAAAGCTTAATGGCAAATTATATTACCGACCGCTCCTTCACCGATCATATCCATCATCATATTGCCATCCCTAAAATTTATAGCCCCATAAAATGGAAACCAGTAATCATAGACACTTCAGAAGCTAAACATATCGATATGTTTAAAGGGATTGATTATATTTTCGACGATAATCACCTACAAAGAACCGTACAGGAAAGATTTAGAGAAAGAAAGTATCAACAATACTCTGACTTTACTATCCGATATAGAAGAGACAGCAATATTCATTCAGAGAGACATAGATCAGAATACTTTAAAATGAAAGCTGATTTTTTTACCTATGGAATTACTAATTGTTACAAAGAAGATTTAAAACAATGCACAGATTTTCTAAAGTATGCTATTATTGACCTGCAGGTAGTTTATGCAAAAATAGATAGTGGGGATATACTAATAAAAGACAATGGACAGATGACTTGTAGGATGGTAGATAAGAAAATTGAGTGTCCGATAAAGTATAATAGTGATGATTCCTCAAGTTTTTTCCCAATAGAAATTCCTTTTTTAGTTCAACTTTGGGGAAGTGATGTAATCATTTCGCAAAAAGGCTTTTTATAAAAATGCAAACACTCAGCCAGATATTGGATGTAAACTTGAAAACAAGCGATGTTGAGCTATATAAATCTATTGTTCCGGGATTTATTTATTCAAATTTAAAAGAGAGCTTCGACCCGAGACCCTATCAAAAGGAAGCCTTCGGAAGATTTGATTTTTATTGGAATATATATAGGAAAACTAAAAATACTCCTGTTCAATTGCTTTACCACATGGCCACTGGTAGCGGCAAAACGTTCATAATGGCTGGCCTTATTATTTACCTGTATGAAAAAGGCTACCGTAATTTTTTGTTTTTTGTGAACAGCACAAACATTATTGAAAAAACAAAGGATAATTTTCTCAATCATTCTTCTTCAAAATATCTTTTTGCTAATAACATTTCAATCGGAGACAAATCAATACAAATCAGGGAAGTGGAAAATTTTCAATCATCTAATCATGATGGTATCCATATTGTTTTTTCGACCATACAAGGGCTTCATTCAAGATTGAATAACCCTAGAGAAAATAGTTTGACTTACGATGATTTCGAAGATAATAAAATCGTTCTCATCTCTGATGAAGCCCATCATCTTAATGCGGAAACCAAGAAGATGAACGAATTGGATGCAAAAGAAAAAGACGAAATGATTAGTTGGGAAAGAACAGTCAACAGAATATTTAATGCAAATGCGGAAAATGTCTTATTAGAGTTTACAGCAACCGCTGATTTATCATTGCCGGGTATCATAAAAAAGTACAACGATAAATTAATATTCGATTATCCTTTGAAGCAATTCCGTTTGGATGGTTATTCCAAGGAAGTAAAAGTGTTACAGGCTGATCTTTCTCCATTCGACAGAGCGCTTCAAAGTATGCTGTTAAGCCAATACAGACGAAAAGTGTTTGAAAAATATGGAATGATAGCAAAGCCAGTCATTCTTTTTAAATCAAAAACCATTAAGGAAAGTGAGTCATTTTTTGACGAGTTTGTTGAGAGGCTAAAGAAAATGAAGGTCGTTGATCTGGAAAAAATAAAGGATAGACACTACGATCATTCAATAAAAAAAAATTTTCAGTTTTTGGACGAGAGTCATATTTCTTTAGAAAATTTCTTATCAGAATTAAAAGAAGATTTTTCAGAGGACAAATTGTTATCGGTAAATAGCAAAGATGAAAGTGAACAGAAGCAATTGGCCGTTAATTCTCTCGAAGACGAAACCAATGAATACAGGGCGGTGTTTGCAGTGGATAAATTAAATGAAGGCTGGGATGTGCTGAACCTCTTTGATATAGTACGTCTTTACGACACCACGGATGTGAGAGCAGGTAAGACAGGAAAGACAACGATGGCAGAAGCTCAACTTATCGGAAGAGGTGCCAGGTATTTCCCTTTTAAAATAAAAGATAATCAGCCTCTCTTTGAAAGAAAGTTTGATGGAGACATCTCACATGAACTAAGAATATGCGAAGAGCTTTATTATCACAGCGCCTACAACCCAAGGTACATCCAGGAGTTAAATGCTGCGCTGCAACAAATTGGCATTAAGGAAAAAGATATCGTTAAAAAGTCATCAAACACAACACGGAAGAATAAAAAGGAATCCCACGAATTCATTAAAATAGATACTTCAGCTGTTCTTTTTGAATTGACAAAGCAACTCCATAGAGTTAATTTAAGAACAGGATATTCTACATCTGCCAGCGCGTTTGATGACAAGCCATTATTTGATCAGAAGAAAAATGAACAATCATATTCTTTATCAGATATTCCCGGGCATATTGTAAAAAAAGCCATTAATAAATTGGAATATTATCAATTTTCTAATCTTAAAAAATTACTCCCGAAATTAAATTCTATTTCAGAATTCATAACGTCTTACAAATACCTTGGTAACCTTCAATTAGTTATTTCAGGACTACAGGAAGACCAGGCTAAACTCTCTCCCGGGCAACAGTTGGAAATTTGCCTCGAAGCTTTGAATAATATTTCACTAATTTTAAACTCAACCCAAAATTTAAAAAAATGAAAAGAAGAACATTTGTAAAAAATGCTGCTATTGTTTCGTCAGCAGCTATTTTAAGCCCAAGGATTGTTTTTGGATCGCAAGCCAACTCTACCATCCGAATGGGTATTATTGGCTGTGGAAACAGGGGCACATCGGTCATATCTACCATGTCAAAAAATACGAATATCAACATTATTGCGATGGCGGATCTTTTTGACTCTCAGTTACAAATTGCAGAAGGAAAACTCAATAAATTGAATGCTGACAAAGGTTTTCCTGCGATAGCAAAATCCAACATTTACCAGGGTTCAAAGGCTTACATGAGACTGCTGGAGAACAAATCTATTGATGCAGTTCTGATATCTGCACCCGCTTATACGCACCCGGAATTTCTTACAGCTGCTGTTGCCGCAGGAAAGCATGCCTACTGTGAAAAGCCAGCAGCTATTGACGTGGAAGGATGCCGGCAAATTGAATTGTTAGGTAAAAGTTTAGATGGAAAATTAAGCGTAGCCATAGGATTTGAAATCAGGTACGCTACTCCCTATATTGAACT
>JBDTIC010000086.1:0-14457 GCA_039936595.1 Ginsengibacter sp.
ATGATTGTTTAACTGATTTTTATTTAAGTCCATCCAGATCCTTTAAAAACTTCTTTAAAAATTCGACTTTCATCAGGCAGATAACTTTTTCATTATTCCTGACCTGCTGGCTTTTTTTGTCTTGTCCACAGAATGCATAAGTCTTGATATACCAATATCTTCAAGTACATCCTGAGACAAAGCAGATGAATCAATACCAAGCTCTTTTAGCAGGTCAGAAACAAATTTAAATTCACTATCATTTTTGAGGGTAACAACTAAAGCTGTCGTAATACCAATATATTAAAAAGGCCTTGCGTTACTACCGTTGAATGCACATTACAAAGGTCTCGCTTCGGAAAACCCTACAGAGCTTGCCTTTTTTAGGAAAAGCAATACTCCATTAAACTTTTCTTTTTACCTGTAGTCTATCTTTTTTCCGTAAAAAATATCCCTTCAAATGGTTTAACAGATTAACATGTCATTTACTAATCAACTAAAAAATCAGCACCTTCTCTGGCGCGCTGCCTTCGGACCCATGCCAGAAAATATGGGCGAGCTTGAGCAGATCTCACAAAAAGAACTTTTCCTTCTTTTACAAAGAAAATCTTCAAAAAAACCCCAGGATTTAAACGTTGCAACGAATAGCTTTGATGGGCTGGCGAAAGGAGTACAGGAGCTTGGCAGAATGCAGCAACTTACTCAGGATCAGAAAAAGCAAATGCGTAAGCAGTCGGCAGTGGATATCAAAAATCTCAATCTTACCTGGCTCAGCGAAATGATCAACAGTGAAGCGCAGCTCCGGGAGAAAATGAGCTTGTTCTGGCATGGACATTTCGCCTGCCGTGTTGTCAACATTTATTTTCAACAACAACTTTTAAATGTAATCCGTGAAAATGCTTTAGGCAACTTTGGCGACTTGCTTCGTGAGGTAAGTAAAAGCCCTTCCATGTTGTCTTTTCTAAATAATCAGCAAAATAAAAAACAACATCCCAATGAAAACTTTGCGCGTGAAGTAATGGAACTCTTCACAATGGGAAGGGGAAATTATACTGAAACCGATGTGAAGGAAGGAGCGAGAGCCTTTACAGGATGGGGGTTTAACCTGAAAGGTGAATTTGTAAACAGGCCATTTCAGCACGACAATGGCAACAAAACCTTTTTAGGAAAAACAGGAAAGTTTGATGGTGATGATATCATTACTATTATTCTCGAACAAAAAGCCACTGCTCAGTTCATTACCCGTAAGATCTACAAATTTTTTGTAAATGATGACGTAGATGAAGAAAAAGTAAAATCACTTGCTGTAAAATTTCATCACAGTAATTATAACCTCAGCAAGCTTATGAATGATATTTTTTCTAGTGGCTGGTTTTATGAGCAAAAAAATATAGGTACAAGAATAAAATCCCCTGTAGAATTGATGGTGGGAATAAGAAGACTAATCCCAATGGAATTAGAGAAACCTGAAATGCAGTTGTTGTTTCAAAGGGTGCTTGGACAGGTTTTATTTTATCCGCCCAACGTGGCAGGGTGGCCCGGAGGTAAAACCTGGATTGACAGCAGCGCCTTAATGTTCAGGATGAGGCTGCCGCAAATACTTACTAATGCTGAAGAGTTTCTGGTAAAGCCTAAGAACGATGATGATGTAATGATGGGAAATGAAGGAGTGGACAAAAGGCCAAAAACCAACCAGGTGAACGTAACAGTGGACTGGAATTCAGTTGTAAAAGTATTCGATACCACTTCTAAAGATAATTTGATGCAGAAAGTAAATGGAATTGTTTTACAAACTAAAAATTCCATTAATCCGGACGTACTTAAAAAATATGTGGACAGCGCTTCCCGCGAAGGATTCATCAAGTCGTCAATTGTTGAATTAATGAGTACTCCTGAATACCAGTTGTGTTAACCCTAAACCAGAATCGAAAATGCACCGCCTCTTTCTTTTTAATAATTCTGTAAAATGGGTGAAGGTTGATTTTAAAAAAAAATAAATGAATTTCATATTTTGATATACCCCGGAATGCTTTAAATCCTTTTTTTATGCTTTTCAAACGTAAAGAATTCTTACAAATCGGTTCATTAGCCACTGCATCTTTGATGATGCCTAAATTCTTAAAAGCTTTTGAAAAAACTACTTTAGTACCGCCCGGCAACAAAGTGATGGTAGTATTGCAATTCAGTGGCGGAAATGATGGATTGAACACGGTAATTCCAATTAGGAATGATATCTATTATAGGTCGCGCCCCCATTTGGGCATACAGAAAGATAAAGCGCTGCAACTAACAGATGAGGCAGGAATCAATCCTGCTCTACCCTTTCTAAAAGAACTTTTTGATGAAGGAAATCTTGGAATCATGAATAACGTGGGATATCCTAATCCTGACCGTTCCCATTTTCGGAGTATGGATATCTGGCAAACAGCGAGCGACAGTAACCAATATCTTACCAGCGGTTGGCTGGGCCGGTACCTGGACAATCAATGCAATGGCTGCGACAGGCCGACGCAGGCGCTTGAAGTAGACGATGTACTGAGTCTTGCCCTTAAAGGAGAAAACTTAAAAGGACTGGCCTTAAAAGATCCCAAAAAGCTATATAGCATCAGCAACGAAAAATATTTTAAAGAAATAAATGCGAGCCATGAGCATGGAGAAGCAGCTGCAGACTACCTATATAAAACATTAAGCGAGACACTTAGCAGTGCGGATTATATCTATCAACAGAGCAGGCGGCATCCTTCTACCCAGGCCTATCCTACCACTGAATTAGGAAAAAATTTGAAAACTATTTCTTCATTGATCATGAGCGACATCAATACCAAAGTATATTATGCAAGCCTTGGCAGCTTTGATACCCATGTAAATCAGGAAAGTCAACAGAAAAGATTGTTTACCGAACTAAATGATGCTTTAAGTGCTTTTGTCAAAGATTTAAAGGGTAATAATCGATTCCAGGATGTAACCATTATGACCTTTAGTGAATTTGGTAGAAGGGTTGCTCAAAATGCGAGTGGTGGCACCGATCATGGTACAGCCAACAATATGTTTTTTATTGGCGGTGGCTTAAAGAGGAAGGGGTTGCTAAATGCAATGGCCGATCTAACCGACCTGAATGAAGGCGACCTGAAACACACCGTTGATTTTAAAAGCGTGTATGCTACTCTATTACACAACTGGCTAGACGCCGATGATGAAAATATTATGGGCAAGAAATATGAGATTATGGATTTTGTTTGAACACTTTTATAAATTGAGAAGGCTTATCGGTTATGACGTTTGAAATAAAGCCATCCGTGGAGCTGTTTACATAACCTGAATGTTAGAACGTCCTGAAAATTATCAGTTCAACCTCTTTATATTAATAATTTTTATCAGCGGCCTGAGATTGGTCTCATAATCAGGTTGACTTTGAATTTGTTTAACGTATTGCATTCCATTTATCACCCTACCAAAAGTGACATATCCCTTTTTATCGGGGCTGGCATCTCCGCCATAGTCGTAATCCGGCTGATCATCCATGCAAATAAAAAATTCCGTATTGCCGGAATTGGGATCTTCATTTCGCGCCAGTGAAATTACTCCTTCCGTATGTAGGAGCCCGGTCTGCTCAGTTGTTTCCAGCGGAATACCGGGTATAGACTGCTGCAGCTTAATATTGGTTTGCCACAAACCACCCTGTATCAGTTGGGTTTTTGCCACGTTGGTAGGTTGATCCTCTTTTTTTAAAACACGGTAAAAAGTGCTATTTTTATAATACCCGGAATCTACATAAGACAAAAACGCGGCTACTGTTTTTGGCGCTTTTTCAGGGTAGAGTTCAATAATGATATCTCCATAATAAGTTTGTATGTCAATCGTAGGTTTGGAGTACTTTACCGGCTGTGAGCATGAAAAAATAAAAAAGATACCCACCATCCAAACCTTCAGTTCAATTCTATACATAATTCTTAAACACTTTTAAAAACATTTTAATGAATAAACCTAATCTACCTTCAGTGATCCTGCCAGAAAACAATTTAAGATAATTCTATTTACCGGATCATATAAATTTTGAGATCTAAAAAGAATCGTTAAAAAGAAAAACCCCGGCTAACCTTTCAGTCTCCGGGGAAAAGTAAACATCAAAATAGTACTAACCACAAAAATATTTTTCAGCCATTAGCTATCAGCCAATCAATCCGGCCTTTCGCCATCCAGAAATGAATTGATCGTGCTTATTTCTGCTCTGTTATTTTCACTGGATTTCACTGAATAATTACTGTAAAAGCTTTCAACGTCTGCAATAGAATTGTGCAATTCCATATTGCGGCGGAGATAAGCAGGAACCGATTCGAATTCATTGTTAGGATCCGCAGCATTTACGTTGAAGGAAAGATTCCTCAACTTCGCTATACGGTCCATAGCCCGACGCTTCAGATCATCTGCTTCGTCCACCATCGGCGGTTCCTCAACAGAAGGCATCATGATGGGCATAGTTTGGTGAACTTTCCTTTCCTGGTTTTCCTCCACCTCATCACTGGTATTCTTCACCACCAACTTCATTTCTTCAACAGGCTGGTCTTCCTGGTTTGGAATTGACATTGGGACTGGTTTGTCATGATTTTCGGAATCAATAGTCGGCTTCTCCTCGGCATATATTTGCCTCGGTTTAGCCAGGTAACCACCTGACGTTGGGGTGGTAGCTTCTTTATAATTTATTTTTATCGGGTTGCTTTGAATTGAATTTTCAGAGATTTCTTTCTGGATGGGTATTTCGGAAGATACCGTATCAGGGGCCGGAGATAATTCCAAATATTCAAAGTTAACATCCGACTTATCATCCGTAATTTCCCTATCGTCTTTTAGCAGGTTTACTATTGTAGGTTGAGCATCGTTATCTACCATTTTAGGCATCATTTCTTTTTCCAGTATATCTTCTCTTTTAAGCGCAGCATATACTTCATCCTTTTTCAAAGACACAGTGTCCTCTTGTTCCGCCCCTTTTTCCTGTTCAGTAATTTTTGCTTTAGTAACCAGCGCTTCATTTTTTGGATCAAAAAGAAAAAGAGGCTCACCTTGTTTCTTTTTTTCTTCCTGCTGAAGCACCATCACCACTTTCTCTTCCTCTTTCTTCGCTTCTGCAGGCCGTTCTGTTTTTTTATCAAAAGGCTCTTTATGTTCAAAGCCTGTTGCGATCAATGTAATACCAATTTTACTTTCAAGAGAATTATCATATCCTAAACCAAGAATTACATCAGACTCTTCACCAGCCTGGCTTAACAAATAATTCTGGATGATTTCCACTTCATCCATGGTAAATTCAGATTCCCCTTCAGATGAATTGATATTGATCAGTATCCACTTAGCACCGCGTATATCATTATCATTCAGCAATGGTGAATTTAAAGCCTGTTCAATAGCATTTTGTGCGCGGTTTTCACCTTCACATTCTGCGCTTCCAAGTATGGCAACGCCCCCATTACGCATTACCGTACATACATCGGCAAAGTCTACATTAATCTGGCCGGTGCTGTTGATGACGTCTGTGATACATTTTGCCGCAGTGGCTAATACGTTATCTGCTTTTGAAAATGCCGCTTTCATGGTAAGGTTTCCAAACTGGTGACGGAGTTTGTCATTGCTTATTACCAATAAGGTATCCACATGGTCCTTCAATCTGTTAATTCCTTCTTCAGCCTGGGCTATTCTTTTTTTACCTTCATACGCAAAAGGGGTAGTAACAATCCCTACGGTAAGTATGCCAAGATCTTTACACACTTTAGCAATAATGGGAGCGCCACCCGTGCCGGTACCACCACCCATACCTGCTGTGATGAATGCCATCTTGGTATTTACTTCCAATATCTTTTTTATTTCTTCCAGGCTTTCTTCTGTAGCCTCCCTGCCAATATCCGGATTAGCCCCGGCGCCAAGCCCCTGAGTTAAATGCGGCCCGAGTTGTATTTTATTGGGCACCCGGCTCGTAGTAATAGCCTGGGCATCGGTATTACAAATAATGAAATTTACTCCATCTATATTCTGATTGAACATGTAATTAACAGCATTACTGCCGCCACCACCTATTCCTATTACTTTCAGAATGGATGACTGTTCCTTAGGTAAATCAAATTGTATCATAGTTAGGTTCCTCCGTTTCCCCAAAGGGTATTTTATTTTTGTTATTGGTTAGTGATTAACTTTTAATATTTAAGGAAATCAAAAGTTGTTTTTATTGTATTGTTTTTATTTGAATCTTCTTTTCTACCTGTCAAAAGACATTTTTACAGTTCAGAATCACCCTCATCTTTAAACATTTCTATTAATCCGTTTTTGCAGGAGTCCAAAAAACTTTTCAATGTTTTCCTGGGTTTTACTACATTCAGTCTTTGTTCAATTTCCGTTTCCTCGTCGTTTGCCTCTGCCCGTTGCAACCCTTCAGGTATCTTTACTTTTGCAAATTGTTGTTCAAATTGCTTTCTTTTATTTTCATAGTCATTGTACCCTTTAAGAATTAAACCAAGACAAGTTGAATACATGGGTTTTGCCAATTCTTCAATATGGCCTGCAGCCAAATGCTCATTGGGGTAACCAATACGGGCATTCAGCCCGGTAACATATTCCGTTAACTGGATCAAATGCTTGAGTTGTGATCCGCCGCCCGTAAGTACTACACCACCATTCAGCATCCTGTTATCAAGGCCCACCTGCTTTAAATGATAAGATACAAAGTCCATGATCTCACTCATACGGGCCTGTATGATGGCTGCAAGATTTTTTACGCTGATCTCTTTAGCCGCCATACCCCGCAACCCGGGAATGGTAATAAAGGTGTTAGACTTTGCTTCTTCAGCCAAAGCACTTCCAAACTGGACTTTCATTTGTTCGGCCTGTGTCTTTAAAACACCCAACCCGGTTTTAATATCATTGGTAATATTTTCCCCACCGAATGGAATGACTGCTGTATGTTTCAGGATACCTTCATAAAACACGGCCAGATCAGTAGTTCCACCACCTATATCCACAATGGCTACACCAGCCTCCAGGTCGTGATCGCACATGACAGCCGCAGCAGAAGCAAGAGGCTGAAGTACCAGGTCTTTAATTTTTAAACCAGCTTTCTCCACGCTCCTGTTGATATTCCTGATCGCATTTTTATCACCAGTGATGATGTGAAAGTTAGCTCCCACTTTTACTCCGCTGTAACCGATGGGGTCAGGAATATTTTGAAAATTATCTACTGTAAATTCCTGAGGTATCACGTCAATGATCTGGTCGCCTGCAGGAATGTAAGTTTTATATTGATCATTTACCAACTGGTCAATTTCAAACTGCATAATCTCCTCTTCAGTATTCTGCCTCACTATATCTCCACGTGTTTGCAGGCTTTTAATATGATGTCCTGCAATGCCAACGTACACATCCGTGATGGGTAAGCTGGGATTGCTGGCATAGCAATTTTCTAATGCTGTTTGGATGGCTTTAATGGTCTGGTCAATGTTCAACACCATACCGTGTTGTACACCGTTGCTGTTGGCACGCCCGAAGCCAAGGATTTCGAGTTTACCGAATTCGTTTTTTCTTCCGGCGATAGCGGCGATTTTGGTTGTACCAATGTCGAGGCCTACGATAATGGGTTGTTCGTTGTTCATGGTTGTGTTTGTTTACTTCTTTATTGTTTACTTCTGTACTATTTTTTGTTCATTGTTTTCCTCTTTGACTTTTGCTCTTTTCTTCTTACTACTTACACTTCTTGCTTCTTGTCTTTTAAACTTTTAATAATCACTCTTCGGTGGCATTATTGCTTTTGGCACACGCTTCGGTTCATCTTCAGGCTCTTTTATCTTCTTTTTATCCGGCGCACTTTTCTCCACCACTTTTGATTTTGACGATACAGCGTCATTCGACTTTTTATTGGCTGTTGGCTGACTGACCAACGGCTTGTCCACTTTTAAAGCTTGCTTTTTATCATTAGATTCATTCACCGGGCTAACTGTTATTACCTTAGTATCGCCAGTTTTTATTTCATCTCCTTTTATTTCAGGCATTTTTGTCCCTGCCGGCTTTTCATCTGTAACATCTTTTAGTTCATGGGTTGAATTAATCTTATCATTATTATCGTCCGGTTGTGATAATTGTATTTTTGTTGAATCGCCAATATTTTTTTGAGCTTCCTCAATGATGTTTTTCATAATTTGAATGGTACGTAATGAATCCGACCTGATCTCCGCGGCATCACGTTTAACGGCAACTACCTGGTTTTTAAACTGAACATCAATCACAGAATATATATTCCACCCTATCTTAGTTTGAACCTGTTTATAGAAGGCCAATAGTTTATTAAACTTTTCTTTATAATTATCTGCGTTGCCAAACCGAATGATTTGATTTCCCAATTTGGGTATCAATACAAAAGTATTTTCGGATGTGATATCTACCTGGTCTATTTGTGCCATCCAAAATGCATTGGCAGTTATATATTCGCTCATCACATTGATATCATTCAACAGAAGGCTATCTTGTTTTTTTAATACTTTCATATCCGTAGGAAAATCGGTGAATACCGGAACACGTGCTGAGAATTTATCACTCAGTGGCAGTCTTGTCAATGAACTGTCAATATAAAAGGACGCACCAGACGTGGTAAATATCCTTGCAACAGGCTCACGCTCAGAAATATTTACCTGCAACACGTTATTATTATCAAAAAATATTTCTGCCTTCTTAACCCATTGATCTTTTTCTAACCTTTTTTCCATAGCACTAAGATCGAGAGCCCTCATGGATGCCTGGTTCAATTTCTTTCCATATACTTTTTCAAGAATGTCGGTTACATCTTTTTTATCAACGAAATAATTATTTTGCACCCCGGAAATATGCACCTCCATCCCCGTGATTTTTTCATTATCTTTTTTAGTGATGGCAGCAATCAATAACAAAACAGTTCCTGACCCCAGTAATATCCATACTGCGATTACAAGAAATTTTCTGAATGTATATTTATTCTTACTCAACATTATTATGTCATTTCTCCTAACAGAATTTTCTTTACTGGTTGTATCAATTGATCAATGTCACCTGCACCGGCAGTAATCAATACCTGCCCAAAACTGCTTTCGTCTACCGTTTTCAAATAAGTACCACTTAAATATTCCAGCAACCCTTCCTTTGAAACAACCGATGCATTTTCATTCTGCATTTTTTTCAGAATCAGATCACTGGTAATGCCTTCTATGGGCAGTTCTCTTGCAGGATAAATGGGAAGAAGTAAAACTTCGTCAGCCAAATCAAGACTTTTTGCAAAATCGTCAGCCAGGTCTTTTGTCCGGGAAAATAAATGCGGCTGAAAAATAACAGTACACTTTTTAAAGCTAAAAAGGCTCTTGGCGCCGCGTATCAGTGCTTCCAATTCTGCGGGGTGATGTGCATAGTCGTCAATATAAATCACATTATGTCGATGATGTGCCGCTTCCGAAGGACTTATGATATATTCAAATCGTCTTTTAACACCTTTAAATGTTGCAACAGCATTTGTAATTTTAAGAGGATTAATACCCAATTCAACCGCTATTGCAATGGCCCCTACGGCATTTTCCACATTATGCATACCGCCCATATGCAACTTTACATTTTTCATCTCCCAATCTTTCGCTATTACATCAAATTCATATCCACCGGCTCTCATAGCGATATTAGATCCATACACGTCGGCCATATCATTTTGAAGACTGTAACGGACATGCTGACCTGCCTTAAACTCTTTTTCAGGTAAACCATATTTAGTAAGTAGAACACCGCCTGGTTTCAACCTACTGGCAAATTCAATAAATGCTTCTTCCATATTTTCTTTGGTACCATAAATATCAAGATGGTCCGCATCCATAGCAGAAATGAGAGCAATATCCGGCGATAATTTTAGAAAGCTCCTGTCATACTCATCAGCCTCCACCACCGACACATTCGTATCGCTACTCCAAAAATTGGTATTATAATTCACTGAAATACCGCCCAGGAAGGCATTGCATCCGTATCCTGAATGGCGAAGAATATGAGCCACCATAGTACTGATCGTAGTTTTGCCATGAGTACCAGCGATGCAAATATTAAATGTAGAACTGGTAACCTGCTGAAGAACATCGCTACGTTTGACTATTTCATATTTATTCTCCGTGAAAAAGTTAAACTCTTTATGATCTTTCGGAATTGCAGGCGTATAAACAACCAGGTCAGCATTTTTATCGATCATATCCACACTGTCTTCATAATGAATGGCAATTCCTTCGGATTCCATTTGCCTGGTAAGTCTGGTAAAAGTCTTATCATATCCGCTTACTATAACATTCTTACTGAGAAAATATCTAGCCAGTGCGCTCATGCCAATGCCACCGATACCAATAAAGTAAACACGTGATATGGAGTTATAATCTTTCATTTTTTTTAATCTAATGAGACAACCTGTTCGTTTCTAACTATCAGTTTTTATTTATTTGTTTTAAAATTTCTTTAGCTATTACTTCATCTGCATGGGTATTCGCCATCCTTGAAATATTATCTCCCAATTCCCGCATTAATCTTTCATCGCTTATCACACGAAGCAATTCAGGAATCAGCTTCTCCTTTACCTCTTCATTGTGAACTAGTAACCCTGCATTTTTATTCACCAACGACATCGCATTGGCCACCTGGTGATCCTCTGCAGAAAATGGGTAAGGCACAAAAATTGCCGGTTTTGCTACCACACACATTTCTGCTATCGTCATGGCTCCCGACCTGGCTATTACCACATCCGCAGCCGCATAAGCATATTCCATTTTATCAATAAAAGCATTGGTCCAAATGTTCATTCTCTCTGTTTCTTCACTCGCCGCTTTTGCGGCAAAGCTTTTCCCCGTTTGCCAAATCAATTGCAGGTTATGCTTTTTAAAAACATCCATGTTTTCGAATATCACCTCATTAATACTTTTTGCTCCCAGGCTGCCACCTAATACAAAGACTGTTTTTTTACCGGCTTCCAGCCCAAAAAATTTCAATGCATCGGCTTTATCAATTTTTGTTAAAAAGACATTTCGTACAGGGTTACCCGTTATTTTTACTTTTTCAGCCGGAAAATATTTTTCCATTCCTTCAGACGGAACAAAAATTCCAGTTGCGCGTTTACTTAACAGTTTATTGCTTTTGCCGGGTAGGGAATTACTCTCGTGAATGAAAGTAGGAATACCCTTGCTTTGAGCTAATCGCAACACCGGATAAGTAGAGTACCCCCCCACTCCCACTACGGCATCTGGAATAAAGCTTTTAAATAGTTTCCTCACCTGTAAAAAACTTTTTACCAACTTGAACGGTAACCCAATGTTCTTTATCAAAGAGCTTCTGTTGAATCCCGCTATATCCAGGCCTACAATTTTGTAACCGGCCTCCGGTACTTTTTCCATTTCCATTTTTCCATTGGCGCCTACAAACAAAATCTCTATTTCGACATTTATTTTTTTCAATGCATTTGCAATTGCCAATGCCGGAAAAATATGTCCGCCTGTACCACCGCCCGCAATAATGATTTTCATATTGTCTTTTTTTTCCTGAACATTTTTTTACCTCGCGTATCCTTTTCAAACGCTACAAGGTTTTACTTCGCGTCAAAAAAAGTATGCAACCCAATAGCTATCGTGGCATATAGCTTTCATTCATTGTTCATTGCTCTCCCTATCGCTATCGGAGGCTGGTTGCTGATTGCTGATAGCCAATTCGGCGTTCCTGCCTTCCGCATCTTCTACGTTTCTAGCCACGCTCAAAATAATTCCAATAGAAAAACAGGTAAACAAAAGACTGCTTCCTCCCATACTTATCAATGGTAGTGTGACCCCTGTGGTAGGAAACAAGTTTACATTCACTGCCATATTCACCATCGCCTGTATTACTAAAGTGAAGCTAAGCGCAACAGCGAGAAAGGCTCCAAAAGCATAAGGACATCGCTGAAAAAGCTTAATACTTCGAAACAGGAACAGCAAATAGATCAACAAAATAATAGCGCCTCCTGCCAGCCCATATTCTTCTATAATAATTGCATAAATAAAATCACTGTAAGGATGAGGTAAAAAGTTTCTTTGCTCACTTTTGCCAGGCCCTTTACCAACGATACCTCCTGTCGCAATAGCAATTTTAGCCTGTTGCACCTGGTAGGAGGCATCACCATTATCCGAATACATGAAATCCTGAACTCTTTTAACCCACGTAGGCATTCTGCCAAATGACAGCATTGCAGGCAGGTCTTCCGAAACTTCCTCTTGCTCATTATAATAATGAGAAGCTACTGAAACCAAAAAAACTAAAGGTATCAGCGCCATGCCCACTACCATCATAATATGACGTACCCGAACTCTTCCTATAAACATGAGTAAGAGTGCAATTCCGCCTATCAGTACTGCAGTGGAAAGATTTGCAGGCGCAATCAAAACACAAATAATAACAACAGGAATGATCAGAGGCAAAAAACCTTTTTTAAAATCCTTAATTACATTCTGCCGACGACTCAATATTCGGCTCATGTACATAAACAACGCAAGCTTTGCAAGATCCGATGTTTGAAACGTCAACTGAACAATTGGTAATTTTATCCAACGGCTTGCATCATTAATATGGCTGCCATATTTTAATGTATAAAATAATAAGGGTACTGAGATTACAAACAGGATGGATGCAATTCTGGAATATACCGTATAGTTTACCCGGTGCGCATAGTAAATAATAATCACCCCAAGGATGATATATCCTATCTGTCTGAATAAATAACTTTCAGCAGACTTATTCATCCTGTAGGCAAGTGATCCTACACTACTATACACTACCAATATGCTTACCATGGTAAGTAAGATCACAACAGCCCAAATCACTTTATCACCCTTGGTGCGCGACCAGAGATCGCCCGCAACTTTTTGAGAAGCTGAAAGAGTATTTGCCGTTATTTGCTTCGAATCGCTCATCTGTTGAATTCCGATTTTTTATTTTGTTGAAAGGGTTCTTTCCACCCTCTCCCTATTTGAGAATCCGGATTTTATAAATCTTTTACCGCTGCAATAAACTGCATCCCCCGATCTTCATAGTTATCAAAAAGATCAAAACTTGCACAGGCAGGCGACAATAGAACCACGTCACCCTTATCTGCAAAATGAAACGCTGACTGCACGGCATCTTTAGCGCTTTGCGTGTTTACGATCAATTGAACATCATCGCCAAATGCTGCATGAATCTTTATATTATCCACTCCCATACACACAATGGCTTTTACTTTTTCACGCACCAGGTCTTTTAGAAACGAATAATCGTTGCCCTTGTCAACGCCGCCCAAAATAAGGATCACCGGCTTCTCCATTGATTCAAGCGCATACCACGTGCTGTTTACATTAGTAGCTTTACTGTCGTTGATAAATTGCACTCCCCTGATAGTAGCCACATTTGACATCCTGTGTTCGAGGTTTTCAAAAGTCTGTATGGCATCTCTGATCTTTTCTTTCCTGATCCCCAGTACGATCGCTGAAATGCCTGCTGCCATGGTATTATACTGATTATGTATACCCTTTATGGCAAAATCTTCCACATTCATTCCCATTCCTTCCTCTTCCCATTTCAAACACATTTCGGCAGTTACGATGTAAGCGCCTTGTGGTAGTTCGATCTTCATACTCATTGGTAATAGCTTAGATTTTATTAAAAATTTGCTTAAATATTTGTTGGTTATTTCATCGTCGGCATTATAAATAAAAACATCTTCCTTCGTTTGATTTTCTACAATTCGGAATTTGCTTTTGATATAATTTTCAAACTTGTATTCATACCTGTCCAAATGATCTTCGGTAATATTGGTCAATACGGCAATATCCGGTCTGAACTCTTTGATATCATCCAATTGAAAAGAACTGATCTCCACTATATAGATCTTCTTTGGATCAGTAGCCACCTGCCGCGCAAACGAAAAACCAATATTTCCCACCATTGCACAGTTCAACCCTGCATTTTTACAGATGTGGTACATTAAAGCCGTAGTGGTAGTTTTCCCGTTGCTACCTGTGATACCCACTATTTTACTGTCTCCTTTGTATCTGTAAGCAAATTCAATTTCACTGATCAACTCAATTCCCTGTGCCCTGATCTGCTTAACCATTTCGTTCTTCTCAGGTATGCCGGGACTTTTCACAATCAGAGACGCATTCAATATCTTTTCTTTTGAATGGCCTCCTTCTTCGAAATCAATTGTTTGCCCGCTTAATTCATCCTTAAAGGAAGACTTTATTGCACCGCTGTCACTTACAAATACGTCAAAGCCCTGCTGCTTTGCAAGTAATGCAGCTCCTATTCCGCTTTCGCCGGCCCCAAGTATTACTATTCTTCTTTTCATTCCGGTTTTTTTTAATTGGTCAAACAATTAAAATTGGTTCTTCAACGGCATGAATTTAATGGGCAATAAAGTCCATCACAGGCATGGATCATTTCAACTTATCTGTTTCC
>JBDTIC010000087.1:0-4925 GCA_039936595.1 Ginsengibacter sp.
GCAGTAATGGAAGGTAGCGAGCCCGTTGTAATAGCCAATGATGAAGGCAGGCGTACAACACCGTCCGTTGTAGCATTTCTGAAGAACGGTGAGCGCAAAGTAGGTGATCCGGCAAAAAGACAGGCAATTACTAATCCCACTAATACCATAATGAGTGTGAAGCGTTTTATGGGACATAAATGGGATGAAGTTACCACAGAAGCTACTCACCAGAGTTATAAATTAGTTAAGGGAGATAATGATACCATTCGTATCGATATAGAAGGAAGACAATATACTCCACAGGAAATTTCCGCGATGACCCTTCAAAAGATGAAGAAAACCGCTGAAGATTATCTTGGTCAGGAAGTAACGGAAGCAGTAATCACCGTTCCTGCTTATTTTAACGATTCACAAAGACAGGCTACCAAGGAAGCCGGTGAAATAGCAGGGTTAAAAGTTAGAAGAATCATTAATGAGCCTACTGCGGCCGCTTTGGCTTATGGCTTAGATAAGAAAAGTGTCGATCAGAAGATTGCAGTATTTGATCTGGGTGGTGGTACGTTTGATATTTCCATTTTAGAATTGGGTGATGGAGTTTTTGAAGTGAAATCAACCAATGGCGATACGCATCTTGGTGGCGACGATTTTGATAAAGTAATAATGGATTGGCTGGCTGCTGAGTTCAAAAAAGATGAAGCCATTGATCTCCATAAAGATCCGATGAGCTGGCAGCGTTTGAAAGAAGCGGCAGAAAAGGCCAAGATTGAATTGTCATCATCTACAGAAACTGAAATCAACCTTCCCTATATAACAGCAGTTGATGGTGTTCCAAAGCACCTGGTAAGAAAACTGACACGTGCTCACTTTGAAAAATTAGCAGATGATCTTTTCTCACGTTGTTTGAAACCATGTGAAGCTGCATTAAAAGATGCAGGATTAAGTAAAAATGATATCAATGAAGTAATTCTGGTGGGTGGTTCTACCCGTATACCTAAAGTACAGGAAATTGTAGAGAATTTCTTTGGTAAGAAACCACATAAAGGAGTAAATCCGGATGAAGTAGTAGCGATAGGCGCTGCCATTCAGGGTGGTGTGTTGACAGGGGAAATTAAAGATGTATTGCTACTGGATGTTACACCATTGTCCCTGGGTATTGAAACGATGGGTGGTGTCATGACAAGATTAATTGACAGTAACACTACGATTCCTACAAAAAAGACGGAAGTATTTTCTACTGCCAGTGATAACCAGCCCGGAGTTCAAATTCATGTATTGCAGGGTGAGCGCCCTATGGCTTCTCAGAATAAAAGCCTTGGTACATTTAATCTTGATGGAATACCACCGGCTCCACGTGGTATACCCCAGGTAGAAGTCACTTTTGACATAGATGCAAATGGTATTTTAAATGTTTCTGCAAAAGATAAGGGTACAGGGAAAACGCACAACATTCGTATAGAAGCGGGTAGTGGTTTAAGTAAAGAAGAGATAGAAAAAATGAAAAATGAAGCGAAAGCTAACGAAGCGACCGATAAAGCAGAAAGAGAAAAAGTAGACAAGATGAACCAGGCAGATAGCCTTATTTTTCAGACAGAAAAGCAATTGAAGGAATATGGGGATAAAATATCTGCAGATAAAAAAGCTCCTATCGAAAGCGCTTTGGCAAAGTTAAAAGAAGCGCACAAGCAACAGGATTTGAGTACCGTTGATGCTGCAACCACTGAATTAAACAATGCATGGACTACAGCAAGCGAAGAAATGTACAAGGCTACACAGGCGCAGGGCGCTGATGGCAACGGCCAAGGTAATACTGGCGCTGCTCCGGGTGGCGAAGGCTCAGAAGCGAATGCAGCAGGTAATGACAATGTTACCGACGCAGAGTTTGAAGAAGTAAAATAATATTGTGATAAAGCTAAAGATGTACAGGCTGTCTCTTAAAAAGAGGTGGCCTGTTTTATTTTATATGGTTATGGATAATCGGAAAGCAATCACCTTATCAGGTATTCTCCTTCATGGAAGATTCTCTTATAATCAATCTTGTGTCTAAAATTTTAGTTTCAAATTCGGTGACAGGTCTCTTACTTTCAATCATTTGGATGAGCATCTCTGTAGATGTCTGACCGATTTCAAAAGCTGGTTGCTGAACTACCGTCATTGGTGGGTCAAATAGTTCTCCTGTTTTCGTATTAGAGAATCCTGCGAAGCCGATCTTTTTCGGAACTTTCAGATGCTTTAAAGCAGCAAAGCAAACAACAGTAATGCGATCACTCGCTGTAAAAATAGCATCAGGTTTTGATTTGCCTTTGAATAATTCTGAAATAGCTTCCTCTACTTCTGCAGCAATCATTCCTCCGTGGTTACAATTTTTTACCAGTGATTCATCGAAGGGAATGTTGTGTTTTTCCAAAGCTTCTTTATAACCCTGTAACCTTTCTTTCGTAATGGATAAATAAGGGGCGCTGGTAACATGGGCAATTCTTTTGAAGCCCTGGAAGATCAGGTGTTCTGTGGCCTGGAAAGCTCCAAGATTATTATTGGCGGTTACTTTATGGGTTTCTATATCATCTGCAATTCTGTCAAAGAAAACAATGGGGAGGCCTTTTTCATATAGGTCTTTCAAATAACCGGTGTCAACAGTTCCACTAGACAGTGAAATCAGCAACCCATCAACCGACCTGGACACGTGGTGAAGAACATTTACTTTTTCTCTTTCTTCAGACTCATGACTTTGGGTAATAATAACGTGATAGCCCCGGTTGTAGGCGATTGATTCAATTCCATTAATTGCTTCTGAGAAAAAAGTGTTAGCAATTTCACTAACTACTACACCAATAGCACGGCTCCTTCTTTCTTTTAAACTCAGCGCAACAGGATTAGGCCGGTAGTTGACTTTCTCCGCATATTCCAATACGATTTTTTTAGTTTCCGTACTAATTTCATAACTGCCTCTTAAAGCTCTTGAAACGGTGGAAGTTGAGAAATTCAATGCTTTAGCGATATCTTTTATGGTTGCATTTTCGAATCTCATGAACAAAGATGATGAATGAATTATATAGTGATTTTAAAGTTACTGCATTTTATTGATTCCTATTTTCTAAAAATTGTAAACCTGCTATAGTTAAATGGTCCCCGTTCAGGTATGGTCATTAATCACAGCCCTCCTCCGCTGGCTTTGTAACCTTATAACAATACCGGCACTGGCTTCCAGCGATAATTACAGCGATTATGGCCTGGTTGGAGCCCGGGGTTTAAAAACAACTCTGTCTCCTGATGGATGGTACTGTTCCTATACTTATCCAGCTTCAGGTGATTTTGAATTGGTCGTAGTGGCTTCGAATCATGGCTATAGTAGCGCCGATTTTAAACATAATATATATAACGGAGGGAAAATAACGGTAAAGTGATTGCGAATCACAGATATTCACGGGAATAAAGATGCGTAATTAGTATTGTATTTTTTATATAAAAATCTTTGAAAGCCGCATAACTATTAGTTATGCGGCTTTTTAAATAACTTAGGTTGAAGACACATTTTAAAAAGTGGTGGAAGAAATAAATACAGCAAAATAAATACGCTGCCACCTCTCGTTGAACTCAAAATTAATACTGCTTAGAATTCATAATATTTCAATATATTTATTATTATTAATGACTAATTTAATCAACTTAAAATACTATAAAATGGCAAAAAGAAGAGATTTTATCAAAAAAAGTTTAATAGGAACTGCCGGTATAGCCATTAGAGGAATGGGATTCTCCGCTAAATCGTACGGCTCAATTATGGGTGCCAATGAACGTATAAATATGGCAGTTATTGGCATCCGCAACCAGGGAAGTGAACATATCAATGCCTGGTGTGGATTGAAAGACAGTCATAATGTAAGATTAAAAACGCTCTGTGATACCGATGAACGCTTGTTCGCTTCACGTTCAAAAATAGTTACAGACAAAACTGGTACAAAACCGTTAACAGAATGGGATCTACATAAAGTTCTGGACGATAAGGAGATCGATGCCGTGTCGATCGTTACACCTAATCATTGGCATGCATTAGCTACTATTTGGGCTTGCCAGGCAGGTAAACACGTTTATGTTGAAAAGCCAGCTATGCATAATATTTGGGAAGGACGGAAAATGATTGAAGCAGCCAGAAAGTACGACAGGCGTGTTCAGGTTGGACTCAACAACCGTTCAATTCCGAGTGTAAGAGAAGCTATTAAATTTCTTCATGATGGTGGCATCGGGGAAATTTATATGGCACGTGGCCTTTGTTATAAAGGACGTGATTCCTTTGGTATGGCTAAGGATAGCACTCCACCAGAGGGTTTTCATTACGATCGATGGTTAGGCCCTGCTACTTACCGTCCATATAATGAGAAACGAAGCCACTATAATTTTCATTGGTATTGGGACACAGGAAATGGAGATATCGGAAATACAGGCCCACATCAATATGATATTGCACGCTGGGGACTCAATAAAAATGAACATCCGGTTGCTATTAACTCCACCGGTGGAATATTTGGCTTTAATAAGGATGAGCATTCTCCAAAAACTCCCGGTGTTTTAGTTTATGGAGGAGTAGAGGCATATGGACACGATAAAACTTCACAAGAGACACCAAACACACAAACGTGCGTTTCAGAATATAACGATGGTAAATTGCTTGAGTTTGAAGTGAGGGGCCGGTACACTAATACTGAATCCAGCCTCGGCATTGAGGTGGGTAATATATTTTATGGTACAGAAGGTTACCTGGAGCTTAATGGAGATACCTGGAAAGCTTTCCGTGAAAGAGAAACAAAACCTTTTGCAGGGTCTGTACAAGATAAAACGAGGAAGGAAGGTTTTGAACATTGGGCCAATTTTCTTGATGGAATCCGTTCTGGCAAAAATGAAAGTCTTCACGCGGATATTAATGATGGGTTTTTCTCATCAGTCCTTCC
>JBDTIC010000088.1:0-4866 GCA_039936595.1 Ginsengibacter sp.
TTGAGATGCTTTATCTTCCGGATAAGAATCGGGATGAATGCAAAGGCATGAAATGCCTTCATTTATTTTAAGAGGCGCAAAAATAATAAATAAATGCTTCACCTCAATTTTCTTACTTAGCCTTTACCAGGATTTTTTTCCATTACTAGAAACTTAAAGGAGATTATGCTGCAACCTATCGAACTCGACGAGTCGGTTCAATAAAATAATTTAAACTAAGAGACCTTAATTATGACTCCCGGTTACAGTACCATATATGATTACATCATTAAAATCATTGTCGCATAGAGAGCTGGTTCTGTCTGTATCTTCAAAACCAATCAAAATTTTACCATCAGGAACGTATTTGATCAAAACAGCATGCTTTTTAAGATTAGGATCAACTTCAGGGTTCAAAGCATCATTCGAGCAAAAATGCACTGCGTCGTTGTTGAGCTCCTGGGTGGTATTGTTCCAGGCATTTTGCATTAATACAAATCCTATTGAAATGCCCGCTTCAAATTTTCCTATTTTCACTTTATCCCCAGCTACCAAAGGTGTCAAATGCCCTGCGCTCGGAAAGACATAGGTTATCAGCAAAATATCTTTTGCAGTAGTGGGTGGATTATTGGTGGGATAGGTGTAATAAGCTATTGAATTTTTATTTGCGCCGTCCTGAGCAACAAAAGTGATATAAACATCTGACGTACGAGTTATTGCAATATCAGCAATTGCAGTACTGGCAAATAATTCCGGGTGAGAGATTGTCAAATTCTTTTGATTAGGTAGAGTTGTTCTAATAAACGAAAGAAGATCAGCTGAAATAGTATCTTTTAAAAGATAATTAGGTTTGCCCACAAAATCATACCCGACAGTTGCATATTTGGTTGCCGTGAACTTAACAGGCTTGGTTACAGGATCTTTCTTACATGCGGTAAAACATAAAAGAGAAGACATAATAAATAGAAAATAGTAATTTTTAAACTTCATAACGGTATTATTAAGTAAAAATGCAAACTAATTATAGTTTTAGTATTAATGGTATTAGTTTAGCATCCTATATTCAAAAATTCTGCCAAAAAAATTAAAAATTAATCTCTTCAATTATAACTCAAAAAATAAGTCACCTATAATTCAGATCGTTTTAATTGCCGAAAGATAGATTGTTTGAAAAAGACACCGCAAGATAGCGTAAATAATGTATTCTATGACTATTTAAAATTTAGTTTTAGTTGTATATTTTCCGAATTAAATTAATCTTTGGCGTATTATTATTTAAAAATGAAAATTTCTCTTTGGTGTGTGGGTAAATCACATGAACAATATATAGAAGACGGTGTAGCAATATTTACTAACCGCATTTCCCACTATTATCCTGTAGAATGGAAAATTTTTACATCGCCTGCGTATGGAACATGCAACCAGGATCAGGTAAGAAAAGCAGAAGCTGCTCCAATATTAAGTTCTTTGAAAAGCAATGACGTGCTCATCACGCTGGATGAGAAAGGGAAACAATGGACATCCATAGAACTTGCGGATTTTATTCAACAAAAAGCTAATGACAGTTCAAAGAACCTTATTTTTTTAATTGGAGGTGCATATGGAACTCATGAAAGCTTGTTTAAAAGGAGTCTTTTTATATGGAGTCTCTCGAAATTAGTTTTCCCCCACCAGTTGGTGCGGCTAATTCTTTCGGAACAAATTTACCGTGCATGCAGCATTAACAGAAACGAAAAATATCATCATTCTTAGTTTTTGTGTAGGTTTGACGGTCTTAAAAAAACAAAATGTCTATTACACTTATTATAATCATCATTACAGTTATTTTTTCCCTATTCGCTTTTCGTTCACAAAAGATAATGAACGACCTGATATTTTATCCGGCGGCAATCACTGAAAGTAACCAGTATTATCGTTTTATCAGTTATGGTTTTATACACGCCGACCTTTCACATTTATTTTTCAATATGTATGCTTTCTATTTATTTGGAGGTGCCTGTGAAAATTCATTTGTAAATATCTTTGGCAATTATGGGAAAACTTTTTATTTACTCATGTATTTTTTGGCGTTAATAGCCTGTGTAATTCCTGACTTTAATAAACACAAATCAGATGCCGGCTACCGAAGTCTTGGAGCTTCCGGCGCAGTATCTGCAGTAGTTTTCGCTTACATTATGTTCCAGCCTCTCCAGGGAATCGGCTTATTATTTATTCCAATTTTTATTCCTGGATTTTTATTTGGTATTATTTTCCTGGTGGTATCTTATTTTCTCGGAAAAAAAGAGGGTTCCAGGATCAACCATTCAGCTCATATATGGGGTGCCATTTTTGGAGTTATCTTTCTGGTAATATTCAGTCATTTTTTTTCAACTTATCCTCTCATTGAAAACTTTATGACAGCAGTAAAAGGCCTTGATGTGCGACATATATTTACGACTTATTGAAATAGATAAAGAGGGCGCTTTCGGTTTTATTAGTAATCTTAAATCGATCGTCAATTCGCTTTCCAATAACCCAGAGTATTCTCTTATTGCTTTCAATCACCCATATTTTTTCTTTTTCGGTCATTGACATTTTTTGATCAATAAAAAACTTACTTAGTTTCTTTTTTGCCGCCATCCCTAATGGATAAAAATAATCACCTTGTTTCCATTTACGGAGCATTAATGGAAAAGAAATATTTTTTGAATCGAGGATTGCTATTTCGCTGGAGACTAAAGGCGTTTCATTCCAGTTTCGGTGTATTTTAAATTTCAATTTGCCCAATTCAAAATCAACAAGATTAGAAGATTCAATGTCTTCCTGGTAAATCAGAATGTTATTGGAATTTAAATTTTTAACGGGTGCAATAATAAGCCACTTACGATTTTTAAAAATCCTGTGCGTTGCAGATGAAATAAATTTTCCTGTGTCACTAATCAATAAATGAATTACTTCATCAGTTTGATGCGCTGTAAAGCTATAGTCCTTTATAATTTCATAAATGATGGTTCTAAGAGGCTTTGATTTCAATAACTTTAAGACAGGAATATGCATTTCATTCCCTTTTTGTTCCAATAGAATGTGCTTATGAAGTGCAATCGATTGCTGATATAGAATTTCTATCTCGTTAAATCTTTCAATATTATTGATAAGATTCGCTTCTGCCTGTGGAAAAACTTTCTGAATTGATGGGATCAGCTGATGACGAAAATAATTGCGCGTATATTTATCGGAGCTATTGGAAGAATCTTCGACAAACTTCAAATTATTTTCATTTATAAATATTATAATTTCTTCTTTTTTGGCAAATAGTAACGGCCTGATAATTTGTCCCTGTTTGGGGAGTATACCCTGCAAACCCTTTATTCCGGTGCCTTTGAAAAAGTTCATCAACAGCGTTTCAACATTGTCATTTGCATGATGAGCAGTAAGAAGCCTTCTAAGCCCTGAAGGCTGACTGACGGTTGAAGGAATAATTTCCTGGCTCTTAAGATCAGATAATTGTGCACCAGGATCTGACGCCTGGTTACTGCCAACTGTCACAGGATCATCGATATCCGGCTCCTCTTTCAATATTCTATCAAACCATTTATACCGCAATTCGCGGGCAGCAACCTGGACAGAGATTTTATTTTCTTTAGCATATTCCTGAGTGTCGAATTTTTTTACAAAAACTTTGGTCCAATATTTTTCGCCGAGCTGGCGCACAAATTGTTCATCTCTATCACTCTCCTCTCCCCTTAGTTGAAAATTACAATGTGCAATTTCAAAATGTAAACCAGCCTGAAAACAAAGTTCACACAAAGCTACAGAATCGGCACCACCACTTACTGCAACCAGCAGATAATCATTTTTATGAATAAAATTTTGTTGATGAATATTCTTTATAAATTCTTCTAACAAGGGCATATTCCTTTTTTTTATCAATGTAAATCCTGTACGGACAGGCTGTGACCTGTCGGTATTATGCTAAATTATCTTCAGCGTCCTCGTACGCGCCCTGTAATTCATTATAAGAATGTGAATCATCAGCAGCCTCGGCTACTTCCATTCCTCTTTTATAAACACGCATCGCTTTCTGCAGATCTCCAATCCTTTCCAATAGCTTTCCTAAATGGTAGTACGAACCAAGATAAGTTGGCTCTCTCTTCAAAATTTCGTTGAACAACTTCTTTGCTTCTTCATCATTGCCAACCTTGATATATTCCAGTGCCAACGCGTGTTGCAGAAAACTATCTTTCTGAGCTGTTTTCATATATTCTTTCAACTTGTTAATCCTATCCATCAAAATACTTTTTTACTTTTTTAATCCTTAGTATCTTCGCACCTCCAAAAAAAAGAGAACATGAAGATATTGGTTTGCATCAGCAAAACGCCCGATACTACGGCAAAAATAGCCTTCACTGATAACAATACGAAATTTGTGGAGACAGGTGTTCAGTTCATTATAAATCCTTATGATGAATGGTACGCGCTGGTGAGAGCGATTGAATTGAAGGAGGCGGACCCGTCAACTGTATTGCATTTGATAAATGTAGGTGGTGTTGATAATGATTCTATTATTCGCAAGGCCCTGGCTCTTGGCGGAGACGAAGCCATACGGGTGAACAGTGATAACCACGACGACTTTTTTATCGCGTCGCAAATAGCTGATATTGCCAGGCAGAATAGTTACGATTTGATTTTTACCGGAAAAGAAACAATAGATTATAATGGGTCTTCTATAGGTGGCATGATAGCCGAACTATTAAATCTTCCGTTTATTTCATTAGCAACACAATTTTCATTAGAAGGAAATGTAGCGACTGTTGAACGTGAAATTGAAGGAGGTGAAGAAGTAATTGAAGTAAATCTTCCGCTAGTTGTTAGTTGCCAAAAAGGAATGGCAGAGCAAAGAATCCCAAA
>JBDTIC010000089.1:0-9319 GCA_039936595.1 Ginsengibacter sp.
TGGGGATTTTTTGACTAGTCAAAAAGGCGAAGGTTATGAATCAGGATTTCAAAGTGTTCCTGTTGATTGGAAAATCAGTTCGGAAAGAAAACGAAGTTTTTTTAACAATCTCAAAGAGATTACTGGATATTAAAAGAATTTGCTTCCGATGGGTATGAATAATAATCGTATTGCTCTCACACTTACCGGTTGCCAATAAAATGCAAATAGCCCTACGGACGGTACTTGTTTTTCCCGATCATAAAAAGAATAAGGATTTCCAACTATATAAAATCATTTTATCTCTTCATGAAAAATACCGACTATGCAAAAAATATTCATCGCACAGGTTGTTGTCCAAGCTAAAGCGAGACATCCGATGGCTCGAATCCGATCTATCGGATTGGTATGCACCATGACGTACCTGTCCAGTGGCTAATACCTCCTTTTTATGTAACTTCCATGAGAGCATTTTACAGTATACATAAAATAAAAATATCAAAATATGAATATTCTCAAGGTTTCCTTTAAAAACAAAAATGAAGAACTTCTTGCAGGGCGTTTGGAGCTTCCGAAAAACAGACAACCACATAACTTCGCCATATTTGCACATTGCTTTACCTGCAACAAAAATTTAAATGCTGTTAGAAATATAGGGCAGGCCCTCGCCAATGCAGGCTTTGGAGTGCTTCGTTTTGACTTTACAGGGCTGGGCGAAAGCGATGGTGATTTTGAAAATACCAACTTTTCAGGCAATGTGAATGACCTGATAGCTGCTGCTGAATACTTAAAAGAAAATTACATGGCTCCCACATTATTAATCGGGCATTCACTGGGTGGCGCTGCAGTTATTTTTGCCTCTGCTCAAATTCCATCTGTAAAAGCAGTAGCTGTTATCAACTCACCCAGCAGTCCTGCACACGTTATGCAATTGCTGAAAAGCAGCGCCCAGGAAATCATCAAAAACGGTAAAGCTATAGTGAACCTGGCAGGAAGAGATTTTACTATCAAAAAACAATTTTTGGACGATCTGGAAAACAAACCTTTAACTGAAATCGTAAACAAGTTTGATAAAGCATTGCTTATACTTCATTCTCCGCAGGACACCACTGTATGGATAAAGAACGCAGAAGAAATATTCAAAGCCGCCCGGCATCCAAAAAGTTTTGTATCTCTTGACGGAGCAGACCACCTGCTTTCAAAAAAAGAAGATTCGCAATACGTTGGAAATGTTATTGCCGGATGGGCTTCCAGGTATGTTAATATTCCGGCAGAGGAAGCATTATTATCCGGAAAAGAAGTTGCTGCCAGTTTAGATAGTGAAGACAAATTCACTACACATTTAAAGTTGGGAGATCATTACTTTATTGCTGATGAACCAACAAGCTTTGGCGGAAATAATTTTGGACCTTCACCCTACCAACTTCTTTCAGCAGGGCTTGCAGCCTGTACTGCGATGACTATTCAAATGTATGCTCGCAGAAAAAAATGGGAAGTTTCGAATGTTACTGTCCATATAAATTACATGAAAGATCATGCTTTAGATTGCGAAAATTGTGAGCACGATGCTGCAAAAATAGACACATTTAACAGGGAAATTAGGTTGGAAGGTCATCTGTCTGATGAGCAAAAAAAACGATTGCTCGAAATTGCTGATAGATGTCCCGTTCATAGGACATTGCATAGCGAAACACAAGTAATCACCAAACCTATTGAGTAGTAGAATTTGTCTGTAGGATAATCCGTGCCAGTTTGTTAAATGTGCATGTCAAGCAAAGGAAGGTCAATGGCAAATTATTTTATGAGCGCCAAAAATTCATTCTTAGTTCCTTCATCTATAAATTTTCCGGAATAATGCGCAGTGATCGTACTACTGTTGGTATCTCTTATTCCGCGGGATGCCACGCAAAGATGAACTGCATCTATTACTACTCCAACATCTTCAGTGCCTATTGCTTTTTTTAATCCTTCTGCTATCTGGATGGTGAGCCGCTCCTGTACTTGCGGTCTCCTGGAATAATATTGCACCAGGCGGTTTATTTTTGATAAACCTATTACCTTTCCCTTCGAAATATAGGCCACATGTACCTTTCCAACGATAGGCACGAAATGATGTTCGCAATATGAATAAAGTGTAATGCCTTTTTCTACCAGCATTTTATTATAATGATATTTATTTTCAAAGAGCGTTACTTCTGGTTCATTGACAGGATTCAGTCCGCTGAAAACTTCCTTTACATACATCTTTGCCACTCTCTGTGGCGTGTCTCTCAAACTGTCATCCTTCAAATCAAGGCCCAATGTTTCCATGATCGCTTTAAAATGATTAGCAATCACCTTAATCTTTTCATCATCATTCATCAAATCCTTATCACCATTAGAAGAAGCTTTTCCTGAAAAACCGTTATAATCTTCTTCAAATTCTTTCAGACTTATTTCTTCAAAATCTGTAAATAAGACTTTATTGTTGTTCATCTTCTAACTTTTTTAATTCATATATCTTAGCCATCACCCTATTCACCATTACATCACAATAAACAAGGTTAAACTCAAATATTTCCTGTGGCGAATACATCTTTTTTATTTCCTTTTGCAGCATAGTTTTCGCCCTGTTCAACCGCACCTTTACATTACTCTCAGTTATCCCCATCGCTTCTGAAGTTTCCGCAACGCTCAACCCGTTTAGCTCACGCAGCGTAAACACAATCCGGTAATCTTCAGGGATTTCATGAATAGCATTTTCCAGCACACGCCCCAGTTCTTTATTCATAGCATTCTTTTCGTTGTTGACAGATTGATGGAACATTATGTTTGATTTGTCATTTTGAATTTCATCGCTGGTAATTTCATTTTTAAAACTCAGTTTGTGTCTCTTTTGATAGCATACGTTTAGCATTATTCTTGTAAGCCATGTTTTAAAAGAAGAACGGTTTTCAAATTTTTTCAGGTTACAATAGGCATTGATATAAGCATCCTGCATCAGGTCCTCGGTGTCCTCGTGGTTGTACCGGTAGGATCTGCCTATCCTGTAGAGAAAGGGATCATATCTTCTGATCAATATCTCAAACAACTTTATCTCGCCTTCATTTATGCTCTGGATAATTTCGGGGTCAGAATACTGCTCAAATTGTGTTTCCAATTTTATAATTTTTACTTATTTTCAATCAGCACCTTTCTAAAGATTTCAGCTAAGGTTGCTCTATTTTAATATTATCTTTCCCAGCATGGTAACAGGATGAATGGTACAATAGTAAGCGGCACTATCCGTCACCACCCATTTCCACATTTGACCCGGTTGAAGCGTATCTGAATAAAATTTATCATCCTGGTAAGATTTAACGGTGTGAGCTACCAACCCTTTATTGATCCAAATTACGGTATCTCCTTTAGTTACATTCAATACTTCGGGATTAAATTTCATCATGTTCATCGTCACAGTATCCACGTTATGAATGCCCTCTTTCGTTTCTGTTTGATTAGCCGGTGACTTTTTATTTGGTGAAGAGCAACTAAATAAAAAAAGTATTGGGAATAACAAAAATACCCTTATTCCCAATACAGCTACTAAATTTCTCATTTTTCGAGATTTTTTTGAACCATTTCAGCGTGAGCGAGGTGCCCTTTAAAAATGGGTAGTGCAGATTGCAACAAACTTTTTAATTCACCGTTCGTAGCATCCGGGATTAACATATTCTCAACCACGTTGATGGCGGCTTTGTGATAGCCAACTTCATTATCAACATAAGCCTTGTCGAACGCTTCGCCACTCTTTGAATTAAGCATCACTGTCGTTTTCTTAGCACCTGCCAGTAATGATTGAGTAGTAGGATTGTCTTTTGGAGTAACTCCCAATTTTTTAGCCAACGCTACTGCCTGCTTATTAACATTTCCATGGTCCTTTTCCATTGTTTTTGCAAATTCAATTATCTTGGGATTGTGCGACTTTTTTATGGCAATTTTTGCATAATTAATATCAATTTGATCTGCTGTTACTGCCACTGACGCGATTTCGGGGTCTGTGAGTTTTTGGCTTTTTTGCGCACTTGCCGGAAAATAAAGCAACCCGGTACTAAGAATCAAACATATAGCTGTCTTAGTAAAAGAATTAACGATGTTCATAATTTAATTTATTTATTTTGTTTGTAAGATTAGAGAAGGGCTGGTTACAAAAGGTTACAAAAGGTTACAAAAAATTTGAAGACCACAAATCCTGGATTCCTTACCTCTTCTAATCTTCTTAGCGCATAAGGAAATTAAGTTTTGCTTAATTTTTACCGAAAATATTTGTAATCCGGAAAAACTTCGTAATTTATCTAAACTCTTGTCGGGAGTCTTAAAACAAACCGACTATTAGTTGAAACCCTTTTTTTACAAATAATATAAATCAAAAAATGAAACATTTATTTTGTGCAATTGCTCTTTTAATGAGTATTTCATTTACTGCTACCGCACAAAAACCCCAACCCAAAATCATTGCATTACTAACCAAAGCATCTTGGTGCTACGTATGCCAGGCCAATGAACCCCGGTTTATGAAAGATATCATGCCGATAATAGCGGATAACAAAGATGTGAAATTATTAATAAACGATCTTTCTGATAAAAAGACCATTGCTATGTCTAGAAGAATACTCCAAAAGGTAGATATTTACGATTTTGCAGAAAAGAATCCTGCTACTGGAATGCTCTATTTTTTTAGCGCAGAAAAAAAGAAACTTCTTTCAAAAATAAGCCTTGCGCAATCCAGCGAGGACATAGACAAAGCCTATCAGAAAGCGCTTTCAAAGGAGTAAAGGGTTTTGATTTCTTTGTTTTAAGCAAATAGATAAGTATTATCATTCATGGTAATCGCTATTTGTAAATAGATTGAGACCTAATTCTTATGTTATGATCAATTGCCGGATTTTTTATCACAAGTCAATTTTCTTGGCTGAAGAAATAACGTCGTAAGATGCGTTTTGTACCTGCCCTTACGGTAGAAGGTCCCGTATGAATTAAGGGAAAGCCTTTTTAAGTCAATTTAAACTTACCTTGAAAAACAACTAAATTTTCGGAACTTTTAGCCGTAAAAATCGTTGTTAAAGATGGATGCACTCTTGCATTAAAGAATAAAGCCAAAAAACTTACGGCTGAAAACTTATGGTTCAAATAAGAAAACTATGATGAATAGCACAAATACGATGGCTAACAAAATTAGAAAACTCTCTCTGCATCGCCAGCATCATAAACTAGCTGATGTGTACGAGCAAATGGCAATCCTGGAACATAATAATAATGATTCAGATTTGCCGTCCTTCAAGCAAAAATTAATTCAAAGCGGATTATCTCCTTTAAAGCCAACAAGCATAGAAATCTTCCAGGTGAATCTCGGAAAGATGTGCAATCAAACCTGCAACCATTGCCATGTAGATGCCGGCCCTGACCGTAAAGAGATTATGACCAGGGAAACCATGCAGCAATGTATTGAAGTTCTAAAAAATAATCATTCATTAAAAACAGTAGATCTTACCGGAGGCGCTCCGGAGATGAATCCGAATTTCAGATGGTTTGCAGAAGAAATAAAAAAGCTCAACAGACATATCATTGTACGTTGTAATCTCACTATTATTCTCGCCAACAAAAAACACTTTGATCTACCTGAATTTTACAAACAAAATAATATAGAAGTCATTTCTTCACTCCCGTGTTATACCCGGGACAGAACGAACAGACAACGCGGAAATCATGTGTTTGAGAAAAGTATTCAGGCATTACAAATGTTGAATGCTATAGGTTATGGAAAAAAAGAAACCGGTTTGATTTTAAATTTAGTATATAATCCAGCAGGAGCTTTTTTGCCACCACCTCAGCAGGCTCTTGAAAAGGAATACAAAGAAGCGTTGATAAAAGATTACGAAATTGTATTTAATAATTTATTTACAATCACCAATATTCCTATCAACCGTTTCCTAGATTACTTACTTATCAGCGGCAATTATGAAAAATACATGGAGAAATTAGTGGACGCTTATAATCCTCTTGCAGCCGCTAATGTAATGTGCCGCAATACTATTTCTATTGGCTGGGATGGTTATATTTACGATTGTGATTTTAACCAGATGCTGGAAATGAAGGTAGATTCTCACGGGAAACATATCACAGATTTTAATGTTTTAGAATTAAATAACAGGGATATTCTGATAGGGCAACATTGCTACGGATGCACTGCCGGAGCAGGTTCAAGCTGCGGAGGTGTCGTAACATAATTATACTGGCCGCCGTTTAGAAATGTATAGTGATTTTAATTTGAATTAAAGATCAAATACGTTATGCCAGGATCCAATGGTTATCGGATTACCTATCTAGCCTGATGCAGAGGACAATGTACTGGAATTAGATCTGTCACACAAATTTATCCAGCGCAGAATATAATTGTTTATAGAAGTCTCAATGCTTTCGACAAAATTGATGTTGTTCTCCGGCTAAAATACTGAACCTCTTTTCTTGCCAGTAAAAAGGTCGCCCCTACCCTTTTTCGGCAAACACATGAGATCAGTTCCAAAGGGGAGGAAATAGAATCTTTAACCAGTAAGATTTTAACGCAATGTTGAAATTTAGCCGGTCAACAATAAAAAATATTATTATTGAACCGAAAGCATGAATATATTTGAAAAATAAAAAATTTTTTTTAAAAGAATAGCAGTTAAAAAGATTGCAAGAATTCAAACAAACAAAAAGATGATAAAAATAACTGAACAACCATCAAAGTACAGGCACCTGGAGAAGATGCCGGTTGAAGAGATTACAGCAAGTATTAACCAGGAAGATAAGACAGTGGCCTCTGCTATAGAAAAAGTGCTTCCCCGGATTAATCAATTAATTATTGCAATAGTAGAAAAATTGAAATCAGGAGGACGAATATTTTACGTCGCCACTGGAAGTGGTGGCCGTTTATCTGTTCTTGACGTTATTGAATTGCCAACAACTTTTGGGGTACCGAACGGTATTTTTAATGTGATGTTGGCAGGTGGAATTGACAGGTTGGTGGAAGCGCTTGAAGAAAAAGAAGATGATACTACGGAAGGATGGAAAATGCTAAAGCGTGAAAATATATCAGAAAAAGACATAGTTGTGGGGATCTCAGCAAGCGGTACTACACCGTTTGTATTAGCCGCATTGGAAGAGTGTAGAAAAAATAATATCACTACAGGATGCATCGTGAGTAATCCTGATTCATCTATCGCAGACCAGGCAGACTATAGTGTGGAAGTAATTACAGGACCGGAAATTTTAGCAGGGAGTACTCGAATGAAATGCGGCACTGCGCAAAAAATGATACTTGATATGATTAGTACTACTGTGATGATACAATTGGGAAGAGTGGAAGATAACCGGATGGTAAATATGAAATTACTGAACAATAAAATGCTGGACCGAAGTGTCAAAATGTTAATGGAAAAAGCAGAAATAAGTGATTATGAAGAGGCAAAGGAATTACTCATTAAATATGGAAGTGTTAAGAAAGCGGCAGATTTTTATCAGGAAACAAAATTATCCTGATATCTTATTTTTTAATCTGGTAGTAATAAAATTCTCTGAATAAATCGAAAATGTACAGTAAGAAGGGATTAAATCCGTTAGTCATCATCGGGGCATTATTTTTTATATTTGGATTTGTAACGTGGGTGAATTCAGTTTTAATTCCTTATCTTCAAATTGCCTGTGAACTAGATAATTTTCAGTCCTATTTAGTAGCATTTGCATTTTACATATCGTATTTTGTCATGGCGGTTCCTTCCGCAAAACTTTTAAAGATCTCAGGATTTAAAAAAGGTATGTCACTCGGCCTTCTTTTAGTGGCAGTTGGATCGCTTATATTTATACCTGCTGCCATTTATCGTACCTACGCTATATTTCTCGTTGGATTATTTGTGCAGGGAGCAGGACTTGCAGTTTTGCAAACTGCTGCAAATCCTTATGTCACCATTTTGGGTCCGGAAGAAAGTGCTGCCAGGCGCATGAGTATTATGGGGATTTGTAATGGTGTTGCAGGTATTATTGCGCCTGCTATACTTGGAGTAATTATTTTAAATAATGCCGATGTTTTTACCGAACAATTAAAACACATGACTGACTTTGATAAAACGCTGGCATTGGATGATTTGGCAAAAAAAGTAATTATCCCCTATATTGTTATCACTTTTATACTAATTGCTTTAAGCGTCCTGGTTTATTACTCAAAACTTCCTGAAATAGATGAGGCTCCTGGTGAAGAAGAGATTCAGAGTTCTTCATCGCTGACTTCAAGGACAAGTATTTTTCAGTTTCCTCATTTGTTAATTGGAGTATTTACTTTATTCCTTTACGTAGGAGTGGAAGTAGTTGCCGGGAATACTATCATACAGTACGGAACCTACCAGGGAATTCCTCTCTCTACTGCAAAATTTTTGACATCTTTTACGCTGGTGGGAATGCTTGCCGGCTATGTGATAGGCATTATTTGCATTCCTAAATATTTCAGTCAGAAAACTGCCTTGAAATATTCCGCTGTGTTTGGAATTGTGTTTTCTTTACTGGCGCTTTTTACTCATGGCTATGTTTCCGTATTTTTCATTGCTTTATTAGGATTAGCCAATTCCCTCATGTATCCTTCTATCTGGCCATTAGCCATTGGAGGATTGGGTAAATTTACTAAAATCGGCTCATCTCTTTTGGTGATGGCCATATCAGGAGGCGCTTTGCTACCACTGCTTTATGGTTGGCTTGCAGATCATGTTAATTCTCAACAAGCATATTGGATGGTTATACCTTGTTATCTGATGATAGGTTATTTTGCTATATACGGACATAGAATCGGGAGAAAACAAATTGGTTAATTTAAAAAATACAATTATGGTATTAATAGCAGATAGTGGATCTTCCAAAACAAATTGGTGCCTGATAAAACAGGATGGTGAGAAACTATATTTTAATACAGAAGGCTACAATCCCTATTTTGTTGATAGTGCTTATATCGTTACTTCTTTACTTCAAAATTTACCTGAAGGAATATCTAATTCTGAAATCACGGAAGTTTATTATTATGGCGCAGGATGTTTTCCGGGAAAAGATTTTGTATTAACTGATGCGATAGTACAAGTTTTCGATCAGGCGAAATGTTTCATTGAACTTGATCTATTGGCAGCAGCAAGGGCTTTACTCGGAACGAATAAAGGATTCGCCGCTATCCTTGGTACAGGGATGAATACCTGTATTTATGATGGCGAAAAAATAATTCAGAATATAGATTCCCTGGGGTACATACTTGGAGATGAAGGAAGTGGAGCTGCAATGGGGAAAAAATTATTGGCTGATTACATAA
>JBDTIC010000090.1:0-8703 GCA_039936595.1 Ginsengibacter sp.
GTGTTAATAGTTGGTTCAAACGTTGGAACGGCTACAAACAATGAAGGACATTTTACTTTGAATGCTCCAAATGATAAAAATATTACGCTCGAAATTTCAAGTGTGGGGTACCAAACGAAGAGAGTGAACGTAGGGAAACAAACTGAAATGAATATTGTTTTAGAGACAGATATTGCTGGCTTAAGTGACGTAGTGGTAGTTGGATACGGAACGCAGAAGAAAAGTGATTTAACGGGTTCAATAGCCAGGGTAGATGCAAGGGATTTTGAAAATCAACCTATGACCCAGGTTACTGATATGCTGACGGGTACGGTTGCCGGTGTGAATATCAACCAGGGCACATCTGCCAGCGGCGGAACTTCATTTCTTGAAATCAGAGGTCGTACATCACTTAATGCCTCTAATGCGCCTATGGTC
The DNA here is from genome assembly GCA_039936595.1 of Ginsengibacter sp. Taxonomy (GTDB): domain Bacteria; phylum Bacteroidota; class Bacteroidia; order Chitinophagales; family Chitinophagaceae; genus Ginsengibacter. The sequence continues at coordinate 418 of JBDTIC010000090.1, forward strand.
GTGGTTGACGGAGCTATCTTTAACGGTGGCATAGAACAAATAAATCCTGCTGATGTTAAAACGATTGATGTTTTAAAAGACGCGAGTTCGGCAGCGATATATGGTGCCAGGGCGTCTAACGGAGTTATTCTAATAACGACTAAGAAAGGAGTGAAAGGTAATCCTAAGATCAACTTTACTACTCAAATTGGATTAACTGAGGCAACTCACAGCCTGAAACCATATAATGCCAATGAATATATTCAATTCAGAACAGATCTGCTAAAAAGCTGGGGAACAGGCTTCCCTGATTATTATTTTGACAATCCTGACAATCTCCCCGGAGGGATTTCACTTGAGCAATGGCGCAATGTAAGTGCTAATCCCCAGAATAATAATACTGTTGAATGGTTGAACAGACTTAGATTTTGGCCTACGGAAACGGCCAATTATTTTGCAGGAAAAACAACAGATTGGCTAAAACTGGTCATGCCTAAAGGACTTAAACAAACTTACGATATAAGTATAGCCGGAGGATCAGATAAATTCAACTATTATTGGTCCGGCGGGTATGTCAATAATGAGGGCATTATTAAAGGTGACAAATATTCCACTGTAAGAACAAGGTTAAACGTAGATTTCAAAATTGCCAACTGGATAAGTCTCGGAATGAACTCTCAATTCTCTAATCAGAATAACAATGGAGTACCAGCGGATTTAACTGAAATGTATGATAATAGTCCGTATGGTTCATTGTATGATACTGCTACAGGCAATTTAAAATTGTACCCCAATGACTATGAAGGGGCTCAAAACCCTCTTCTTAATACCTATTATCAACAAACATCCAATCAGACCAGCAGCATTTTTGCCTCTATTTATGCTGATATTAAGTTACCACTTGGAATCCAGTATAAAATTTCGTACCAGCCTCACTATCAATTTGGACATGACTACGACTTTTGGCCGTCATCTACCACAATAAATGGTGGTGCTACTCATAAGAATGGCTATGGCACCCGTAAAGAAACGAGGCTAAATGAATGGACATTAGATCATATTTTACATTGGAAAAGGCAATTTGGAGTACATGATTTTGATGTAACACTTCTATATAGCAGCGAAGAGCATCGGAGTTGGTTAGATTCACTTACAAATGAAGATTTTAGTCCTAATCAAAACCTTGGATTCAATGCATTACAATTTGGCATTAACCCTACCCTCACAAACAACGACATCAAAACCACAGGTGACGCAGTGATGGCAAGACTTAATTATTCATTATTCAATAAATATTTGCTGACATTATCCATGAGAAGAGATGGATATTCTGCATTCGGACAAAAAAATCCACGAGCCTCTTTTCCTGCAGCAGCCTTTGCATGGAAAGTATCTGATGAAAAATTTTTCAAAATTAATTGGATAAATCAAATGAAGCTGAGAATGTCTTGGGGAGTAAACGGTAACCGTGACATTAATGCCTATGCTGCACTGGCACAAATAAGACCTAACCTATACTATGACGGGTCAAATACAGTGGTAGGCGTATTTAACAGTTCTCTGGCTAACCCGAATCTTGCCTGGGAAAGAACTGCTGCTTTCAATGTTGGATTAGATCTTGGTTTACTTAGCAATAAGGTAAATATGACCTTGAACTATTATAATATGAAAACAACCAATTTGCTAATGAACCGCATCCTTCCGGTCATTACCGGATTCACTGACATTACAACCAATCTTGGTGAAGTAGATAACCAGGGCTTAGAAGTTACGATAAATACCAACAACATAAATACATCGAAATTCAACTGGAATACGAATTTCGTGTTCTCTTTAAATCGAAATAAAATCAAGCACCTGTTCGGGGATTATAAAGAAGTTACAACAGATGGAAAAACAACTAAACAGGAAGTTCCCGATTATACGAACAAATGGTTTCCCGGCCATGCCATTGATGCAGTATGGGATTATAATGTTATAGGAATCTGGCAATTAGATGAAGCAGCGAAAGCAGCTGGTTATAATATGATACCTGGTAATTTTAAGGCACAGGATGTAAATGAAGATGGGAGTTATCAGGCTTTGGATGATAAGAAGTTCATAGGCTATACCCAGCCACGGTATCGTCTCGGGTTAAGAAATGATTTTACTTTTCTACAGAATCTGTCTTTAACCATTTTTATACGTGCCGACCTTGGGCAAATAACTTCCTTTCCAAACGCGCTACATTCAGAAACTTCTGAGTATGACAGACATAGCATTCCACCACCACCAGACTATTGGACGCCTGAACATCCAATAAACGATTATCCACTCCTGCTTAATAATGTAACCGGCTATGGGGGTGGGCTGATAATATACAGACCCAGTTCATTTGTAAGAATACAGGATCTAATTCTCTCCTATATCATACCCGAGAATATAGCCCAAAGAGGACATTTAGACAACCTGCGGATTTTTGGTTCGATTAGAAACTTTTATACTTTTACGAAGTGGCCCGGATGGGATCCTGAATCTGGAAATTCGCCTATGCCAAGAACTTTTACATTAGGATTATCCTTCTCTTTATAATAGAATTGAAAGAAAAATAAATAAACAAAAAATCATGAAAAGAGCATTAAATATATATTTGTTACTAACATTTGTTGTTATGCTTCAGATGTCGTGTAACAAAAGTTGGCTGAAGCCAGATCCGTTATCAACGCTGACACCTGAAAATGTTTATACCGATGAAGCTGGTTTCCAGTCGCTGATAGTGACATTAAGAAAAAATCTTAAAAAAGAAATGTACGATGGCAGAAACTTGTTCGCACAAGAGCAAGCTGCTTCTGATCTGGCAATACCTATTTTTCAAATTGATTTTAGCAAACTGACTCCCAGCAGTGATAACTTCTGGAAATTTCTTTCGTTGTTTACAACATCCTATGGCTGTATAAAAGATGCCAATGTACTTATATCCAGGATAGATGGCATAAAATGGGCAAATGAACAAAAAAGGAATATTATTTTAGGGGAGGCCTATTGGCACAGAGCTTATTGGTACTACCGCTTAGTAAATTCTTATGGAGATGTGCCCTGGATAGGCAACGAAGTACAAAATGCTAAACTTGATTTTGCAACCAATAGCAGGTGGGCCATATTGGATAAGTTACAATCGGATATGGAATTTGCTGTGCAGTGGTTGCCTGAAAAAGCGCCAGCTGGCGCAATTTCTAAAGGTGCCGGGAATATGTTACTTACAAAAATATCTCTTGCCGATGGTAATTTTGATAAGGCAATTGCAGCAGCTACTGCCGTTATTAATGGTCCTTATGCGCTCATGAAACAAAGATTTGGCATCGATGCTAACAACTCTGGTGGCAATGTCATCTGGGATTTGCACCGCCCGGATAACATGAACATACCTCAAAATACAGAAACTATATTAGCCACAGTTGATAGATTCGAAGCCCCGCCAGGTGCCAAAACTACAGGCACTTCATCAATGAGATTATACAACTGTGCCGCTGCTTATAATTCGATTGTGAAAGATAGCCAGGGTAAACCCGGGACAATTGCTGCCGGTGGTCAATATGATACGCTGGGGAGAGGTAATTGCGATGTACGCCTGGATCCATTTTATGAATATGATGTTTGGGCCTTTGAAAATCATACATGGAAAAATACGCCGGATTTACGAAGAAGTGATTTTAACTGGACTGATATTGATGAAATCTATTATAGTAATCCTGCTTCTGTTGATTATATGAAACCCATAAATCCAAAATGGTTTGCATCTCCTAACGATACATTGCAAGGTGCTTATGCTATGCCTACTTATATTACTTATGTAAAACAGCAAAATCCGACAGCAACCCCTCTCGGGGGCAATGGCGATTGGTACATCTTTCGTCTGGCCGAAGCATATCTTTTGAGAGCCGAAGCTTACATTTATAAAAACGAACCTGGTTTGGCCGCTAATGATATAAATACCGTCAGAGAACGTTCACATGCCCTACCTATATCGGCTGGAAAGGCGACAATTGATTTTATTTTTGATGAGCGCGCCCGGGAGCTTTTTGCAGAGTCACCAAGACACTCAGAATTAGTAAGAGCTTCTTATATAATGGCTAAATTAAACATGGGAGGATATAGCCTAAATAACTTCAGTCAAAAGAATTATTATTATGATCGGGTCATGGATAAGAATATTTTTTATAAACAAGGTATTTTGTTTTATGCAAACACCATAAGCATGAAACCTTACAATGTACTTTGGCCGATTCTATCGACTGTTATAACGGCAAATACTCTTGGAGTAATAAATCAAAATATCGGCTACGATGGTGCTGATAAAAATATTCCGCCTATTACCACGCCAATAGAATAAGGGGCGAAATGTGATTCAGGAACATTAAGATAGAAGCGATAGATTAATTCTTTTGAAAGTGCAATATTTACAGGTTGCACTTTCAGGGGTAACCTGTGTCTTCGAACATCCTTTTTTGGCTTTTCACTTTGAATGTAATAATCAATCAAAACCCATTGTAAGTAGTAGAAGAACTTCCAAAAATATTCTTTTTAAACCGTTGAAAGTTTTTTAAAAATTTAGTTTTAGCTTCGTCAATATACCAAAGAACATCAACCAAAATAATCTGATCATTTAGAACGAGATGCTCCTTTAGAAAAAATAATGTGAATAGGAAGTTAGTATCGGAAAATAGTCAGCACCATTGTATTTATAATATTATCAATTCTAATAGTAAACAATAAGCACATGACCAGAAAACTGCTAATGCACTTTATTTGCCTTTCTGCCTGGGTATTTATCATACACCCACTGAAAGCTGAAAATCTTAATGGTAATGAACATCACCCTATAATTACTTACGGCGAGAAGGATAAGATAGTTGAAAGATCACTGAAAGTCGAATTGCCGCCAATAGAACTTCATGGACGAGTAGTGAACCAACAGGGTGAACCTCTGCAAAACGCCTCTGTATTGATAGCAGGGACAAAAAATGGAACGACAACAAACGCTGATGGCCGGTTTACAATTAACGCTACTGATAATAAAAATATCACACTTGAAATTTCCAGTGTAGGCTATCAGACAAAGAGGGTAAGTGTAGGAAAGCAGACTGAAATAAATATTATTCTTGAAACAGATATTGCGGCGTTAAGTGATGTGGTGGTGGTGGGTTATGGAACGCAGAAGAAAAGTGATTTAACGGGTGCAATAGCTACAGTGACTGCTGACGATTTTAAATTTCAATCGGCAACCCAGTTAACTGAAATGCTCACGGGCACAGTAGCAGGTTTCAACGCAAAGCAGAGCACCTCTGCCGCAGGTGGTGCTTCCATGGAGATCAGGGGCCCTACCTCATTGAGCGCCGGCAACAGCCCTTTGATTGTAGTTGATGACGCCATTTTTTTCGGTAGCTTAAGAGATATCAATCCTTATGACATTGAATCAATCAATATATTAAAAGATGCAAGTTCTGCGGCTATCTACGGTTCCAAAGCTGCTTCTGGTGTAGTTATCATTACCACAAAAAAAGGTAAAAAAGGGAAACCTGTTATCAATATTTCTTCAAAGGTAGGAGTTACAGAAAGTTACAATCAACGTAGAGGATTAGGCCCCAAAGCATACATAAATTTCAGGGAGGATTTTCTGCGACAGTTGGCGCCGGGAACTAATTTCAATTTTTTTACCAATCCTAATGAACTCCCTAAAGATATAACCATTGATGAATGGCGTGCTCTTAGTTCCAGTGCCCCTCTTGACGATAACATAAAGGAATGGATGGCCCGCCTGCGTTTATTCCCAATAGAACAGAAAAATTATCTTGCCGGTAAAACAATGGACATGTACGATGAAGTATTCAGAAAAGGCCTAAGGCAGGAATATGACGTTAGTACTTCCGGTGGAACAGATGCTTTGAAGTATTATTGGTCTATAGGATATGATAATAATGAAGGGATCAGAGTTGGCGATCAATATTCAACGATAAGATCAAGACTAAATGTAAATTTTAAAATAGTAGATTGGTTGAATGTGGGACTGAATAGCCAGTTTTCAGATGGAGGTACCAATTCGGTTCCTGCCAGTATGGACTTTTATGTGAATAGTCCTTACGGACAAATGTTTGATGAAGATGGCAACCTGGAAAGATACCCACATGGACATTCAGATAATCCTTTGTTAGATTATTACCGTAATTCTTTGCTGAATAAGACAAATAGTCTTTTTGCAAACATGTATGCAGAAATAAAACTTCCTTTTGGAATAAAATACAAATTTTCCTTTCAACCATTTTATCAATCCTATAAGAACTTTAGCTTTACAACCATCAGCCAGAAATTGGGGGCGGCACCTAATGAAATACCGTCAGGGTCAAGAGATGAATCTTCTACTATGAACTGGATGATTGACAATTTGCTGACCTGGAACAAAAAAATCGGAATACATAATTTCGATGTAACTCTCCTTGCAAATACGGAAGAAAATCATTACTGGTCTTCATCCATGTCCAATAAAGATTTTAGTCCAAACCAACAACTTGGATATGATGGGTTACAATTTGGGAATTCCCCCGGAATTAACAACAACGATACTAAAAGTACAGGTGATGCGCTTATGGCCAGGTTAAATTATTCTTTATCAGACAAATACTTTTTAACTGCTTCCGTAAGGCAAGATGGCTATTCTGCATTTGGCCTTGAGAACCCAAGGGCCGTATTTCCCGCATTAGCCCTTGCATGGGTAATTTCTGATGAGAAATTTTTTAATGTTGATTTTATAAACAGGATGAAAATAAGAGCTTCCTGGGGGGCTAACGGTAACAGGGACATTGGCATTTATTCTGCTTTGGCAAGATTAGGATCAAATTTATGGTATGACGGTAGTAGTGTTCGGGTGGGAGTTTCTACTTCAAGCCTCGCTAACAGTGCATTACGGTGGGAAAAAACAAGCGCCCTTAACCTGGGCTTAGATATCTCATTAATGGAAAATACAATCGATCTCAGCGCAGATGTTTATGATATGACCACAACTGACCTGTTAATGAACCGGACACTTCCAAGGGTTACCGGATTCTCCAGTATTACGACCAATCTTGGTGAAGTGGGAAATAAGGGATTTGAGATGACTTTGAATACAAGAAATATCAGTAAAAGAGATTTTTCATGGGAATCAAATTTTGTTTTTTCGTTTAACAGGAATAAGATCAAATCTCTTTTCGGAGATACCGCAACCTATACCATTTTGGGAAAAAAACGAACCGGAGAAGTTCCTGATTTTACAAACGACTGGTTTCCGGGTGAAGCAATTGATGTCGTGTGGGACTACGATGTTACGGGAGTATGGCAATTGAACGAAGCGGCAGAAGCAGCTAAATATGGTATGCAACCCGGTGATTTTAAATCAGTGGATGTTAACAAGGATGAGAAATACACTGATGTAGTAGATAAGCAGTTTATCGGATATACAGTACCCAGGTATCGTCTTGGTTTAAGGAATGATTTTACATTTTTGAAAAGCTTTACAGCATCTGTTTTTGTACGTGCTGATCTTGGCCAAATAAGCTCCTACAGCGTTGCTTTAAATGGTGGCTTTGAGTCTAATGATAGATGGAATAGAAACAACGGCCCTGTCCCTTTCTGGACAGCTGATAAACCAAATAATGAGTATGCGCGCCTTAACGTAAATACAGGTGGTTATGGTGGCGGCTTGATGATATATAAACCATCTTCGTTTGTGAGAATACAAGACGTATCATTAGCTTATAACCTGCCATCAGCGTTACTAAAACGTGTAAAAGTGATTAACATGCAGATATTCGGTTCTATAAGAAATCTTGCAACATTTACTAACTGGCCGGGATGGGATCCTGAATCTGGAATGAGCCCAATGCCAAGAACTTTTACGTTTGGACTGAACTGTTCATTATAATTATTCAGTTAGTCATTATAAAATAAAAAAGATGAAAAAAATAAAAATATTTCCCTTCGTTTCCTTCATTTTTCTTCTGACATGGACTTCATGCTCTAAGGATAGGTTAAAGCCAGACCCACTTTCCTTCTTTACACCAGAGAAAGTCTTTGTTGATGAAGCAGGATTTCAATCAGGATTAGTAACCTGCAAAAAACAAATGAATGCTGAAAATCACGGATACGTCAATTATATTGCCAATGAAACAAGTTTTTCAGATCTTGCCGTTCCGTTGCGCCAGGCTGACTGGAGAAAAATTACACCAAGTAGTGATATAAGAGAACCGGTTCTTATCTTTTTTAATAATGCTTATGGCTACATTAAAAATGCCAATA
>JBDTIC010000091.1:0-10458 GCA_039936595.1 Ginsengibacter sp.
TGTCCTTACAATCAGGTACGCCATCACCATCTGTATCACGTGCAACGCCATGAGCATCTACCGGACAACCAGCAGGTGTGTTGGGTTCTTTATCAAACATATCAGATACTCCATCACCATCGGAATCTGTTGATAATTTAATTTGTTCTTGTTTTACAGTATCGATCTGAGTTTGCAGATTACTGTTCAATCTTGCTACAGGATTGTCAAATAATAATTGTGGTTTGTTCTTTTTGCCCAAAGCAAATTCAATTCCTATAAATCCATAGCTGAATTTATCAAAATGAGTCTTACTGGCGCCTCGAGTGGGATCTGACCAATAAGGAGACCCATCAAAATTATCCGCATCCAAAAAATTCATCCTATATCCTAAATCTAAATTGATAAGGCTGGACAAATTAAATTTCAATCCCAATCCAACAGGCACAAATAATGGATTTTTTGGTGAAATATTGTCTGTATAGTCTTCTTGAGTAGTACTTCCCTTCTTCACGATTTTAGTGTCATAGCCAGTAAACCCAAAGCCCACACTTGCATAAGGCAGCACGTGAGTTTTTTGACTTAACCAGTTTATATTACCAAAAGTTACTACGCCACTGAGACTGGCAGCATATTTAAGTTTGGTTTCGAACGACTGAACCTGCCTGCCTTGCGCAAAGTTAATATCATCCTGGGTACCTTTTAATTTCCCACCAAGGTAATCTGCCTGAAGGGCCAGATAATGATTGAGCTGATATCGGATATTTGCTCCATATCCGAGGTTAACCTGGGATTTTGCAAAATCATTGGATCCTCCAATGAGTACAGACGGGGCAGTTGCTCCAACATTGATTCCAATAGAAAATTTTCGAAATGGGCTGCTACCGGTAAAAGGTTTTATATTATTATAATCCTGTTGGGTGGTTTGAGCCGAAGCTGTAAAAAAGAATCCTGAAAATAACGCCAGGATTACGATCTTCTTGATGTGTGACATGAATTTAACTGATTAGAGTTTTAAAATAAAAAATAATTCGTTTTAGCTGTTTTGGCTGCAAATATATGTAATAACCCTTTGTTTTGTTCAAAAATAATTGAAGTATTTATCTTTTCTTCAAATTAAAAGCACTTATTTAAATAAAGCACGAATTTAATTTTAGAATAATTGTTAATCCAAATTATTAATGGTTCAAATGTTAACATATTTTTGTAACCTCACAGCGAAAGTGCTCACAAATAATAAGCCATAATTTTTTCTTTTGTCTTTCATAAAAATTATCAAAGTCAATTTTATAGAAAATTCATTTATCTCTACCCCGCTTGTTGATTTACGTGTATTGTTACAGAGCCCATTAATAATACGATATATATAGTTACATTTCTTAAATAAGAAATGTATTTTCAAAAAGTTATATTGAATGAAGTAATCTATGCGAGATGTTAGCCAGACGTGGAAAGATTGCCATAAAATTTTTGGAACCGTAGCTAAGATTTTAGGCGGAGGTTGGTGGTTAACTCAATATTTCTTTACAAAATTAATGTAAATTAACGCCGCCTTCACTATAATGTAAACATGTTAAATTAGTAATTGGTTTGCGCTATTTAATTTAATAATAGGTATGTGCGTTTGAGCCATAATCAATTAGATTATACTCTAAATTGTGGTGTTTAAGTGTCTAAATTGTTTTTTATGACTAGGCGTATACATCATGAAATACATATAGTATTTGTTATTACAGGCGGTATCGGTGAGATTAATGTAAGACTTGATCTAAGTAAACAACTGGTTACAACATCAATCCTTTAAAAAATTAAATAAGAATGAATTAATTTCGCCGCCAAATTAAACAAGGAAAGCAGAAACATCACCTGTCAGGTAAAAGCCTTTCAAAGAATCTGATATTTATTTTAAAATGCCTGCTTAACTCAATTCATAACAAAAATTAGAACTTCAGGCCTGGCAATGTGACTGAGGAAAGGCGAAGCTATTTAATTTCACATATTTCTGTTGACAGGTTGAAATGTCGGAAATAAAATTAAAGGCTGTGCGTTAACCCCCTAACAGCAGATGCGCTTTCAGTGTAATTTTTTTTTGCTAAAATTCTTAATTTAAGCTATTTTTTTAATCTTTTATAAGCAATGCTAATATCAAACATTCACCAAAGGATTTTATATCTAATCGGTTTTTTATTTTCCATGTGTATGATTTCTTCGTGTGCTAACACCAGAAAAGTTGCGTATTTTAATGATATAGCGGATTCTGCCCTCATTGCATCCAAAGGTGGCCTGGAACCAATCATACAAAAAAAAGATATCTTGAGCATATCAGTGAGCAGCCTTAGCCCCGATGCGACGCTTCTGTTTAATACCCCCAATTTGCCTATAACTCCATCTACCCAGATCACAGGTACCGGGCCTCAAACAGCGGGATATTTAGTGAGTGAAGACGGCACTATTAAATTTCCTATCTTGGGGAATATACCGGCTGTAGGGCTTACTCAGAGACAATTAGAGAAAAATATCACCGATCTGCTTACAGAAAAAAAACTGCTGTTTGACCCAATAGTGACCGCACGATTTTTAAATTTCAGAATAACTGTTTTGGGGGAAGTGAACCGTCCCGGTGTGGTGTATGCACCAAGTGAACAAATCAGTATCCTGGAAGCAATAGGGGAGGCAGGCGACCTTACTATTTATGGACTTCGCGATAATGTAATACTGATCAGGCAGGAAGGTCCTGATAAATTCATTACACGGTTGAATCTGAGCTCGTCAAAAATATTACAGTCGCCTTATTATTTTTTAAAATCGAATGACGTTGTCTATGTGGAACCCGCCAAAGACAAAATAGCCAGCACAAGTTTGTTCCAGCAAAGGATACCAATTATTTTAAGCGGGCTTTCATTATTTATTATTTTATTAACTAATGTGTTTAAACTATAATATTTAGGCATTTATGAAATGCTTCTACTAGTCTGTTACTGAAGTTTTTATTACAAAAGAATATAATTAAAATAGGTGCTTTTCTTTTGATAAGGCACGCAGTAACGATCAAATAACATGAACTCTAATCTTCGATTGTCAATAAGATTAAGACTCACAAAACAATTACATAATAAAAACAATAAAAAGCTGTATGCAACAATCGCATAACAATACAGAATTTGAGGAAACGGAAGAAGTTTCTATCAGTGATTTATTATACAAATTCTTGCCGTATTGGCCCATTTTCGTATTACTACTAATTCTCGCTCTGGCGGGAGCGTGGCTATATCTTCGATATACGGTGCCCGTTTATCAAACTACTGCAACGCTATTGATAAAAGATGACAAAAACACCCCCCCAAATGCAAATGATATGATGCAAGCATTTGACATGTTTGGCTCTAAAAAAAACGTGGAAAACGAAGTAGAGGTACTACAGTCCAAAACGCTCATGCAACAGGTTGTAAAAGATTTACATCTTTATGCACCCATAAATATAAAGGGAAGGGTTTTAAATCAATCTGCTTATATTTATTCTCCCATAATTATAGAAGCGAGGGATCCTGATTCTATAAAAATTGTAAAGAAAGTTCCTTTTAAATACAACAGTGCATCAGCTACCGTTAATATCGAGCAAATAAATTATCCGGTAAATCAATGGTTATCCACTCCATATGGCATTCTTAAATTTCTACCTAATAAATATTATAAGCCCTCAGATGATATCAAAACGGAAAAAGAGAATGATTTTTATTTTTCGCTAACAACGGTAAAGAAGGCAGTAAATAGTGTTCTTAATGATATAATAGTAGCGCCATCCAGTAAACAATCCACTGTAATTGACCTTAGTATCAAAGGAACAATTCCCAACAGAGGTGAAGATATTTTGAATGACCTATTAAAAGCATATACGCACGCCTCTATACTGGACAAAAATATGCTTGCTGCCAATACCTTGAAGTTTGTAAACGATAGGCTGAAATTTGTAGAAAGTGACCTCGATTCTGTGGAAGGAAGCCTGCAACGATTCAAATCGAAAAACAAGATCACTGATATCAGTGCACAAGGACAAATATACCTGCAAACCGTAGCAGCTAATGATCAAAAGATAAGTGATATTAACATGCAACTGGCGGTATTGGACCAGGTAGAGAATTATGTAAAAAGTAAAGGAGGCCTGGGGGGGGTTGTTCCTGCGACTCTCGGCGTAGCAGACCCTGTATTGATCGACTTATTACAAAAGCTTTCTGAACTGGAACTACAAAATACGCAGATGAAAAAAATAGTACCGGAAAATAATCCGGCTGTGGTAGCCTTGGTGGATGGTATCAATAAATTGAAGCCGGGGATTCTTGAAAATATAAACAGCCAGCGAAAAAACCTCGTGGCGGGACGAAATGATTTGTCCGGTACCAACAATCGTTACTCTTCTATGCTCATTACGATTCCGGAAAAAGAAAGAGAATTGTTGGGCATTAGCAGGCAACAGGCGATTAAAAATAATATTTACACTTTTCTTTTGCAAAAAAGAGAAGAAACAGCCTTGTCCTTTGCATCCGCAGTAGCTGATAGCCGCGTAATTGACCAGGCAGAATCCGGCGATGCGCCGGTAAGTCCCAGACCTAAACTGATCTACCTGGCTGCACTATTTGCCGCGTTTGTGTTGGGGATTGCAATCATTTATCTAAAAGACGTATTTACACGCACCATTCAAGTCAGGTCGGATATTGAGAAATATACGGATATACCGGTTCTTGGAGAGGTGGTTTATGATCGTTCCAGAAATCCGATCGTAATTACAGAAGGAAAGAGGAGTTTTATTGCGGAACAATTCAGGCAATTAAGAACATCATTAGCATATATGGGTGTGGATGAAGTGCATAAAAAGATCATGATCACATCCAGTATTAGTGGTGAGGGTAAAAGCTTTATCGCAGTTAATCTGGGAATGAGTCTTTCATTGATGGCTAAAAAAGTGATATTGATAGAATTGGATCTTCGTAAACCGAAACTGAGTGAACAATTTAATATTTCGAGGCATATCGGACTCTCCAATTATCTGATTGGTAAAGCGACGATTGAAGAGATTATAAAACCAACGGGATCCCAAAACTTATCCTTAATACCATCGGGTGCTATTCCTCCAAATCCATCAGAATTAATTTCCAATGGAAGACTGCTGGATTTAATGGAATATCTGGATGGTCATTTTGATTATATCCTGATTGATACTGCACCGGTTAATCCAGTTACTGATGCTTTTATCATTTCACCTCTATGCGATGTGAGCCTGTATGTGGTACGCGAGTCATATACTTACAAAATGTTTCTAAAGAAATTAGCTGAGAAGTTTCAAAGGAAAAGTCTTAAAAACCCGGCTATTGTTTTTAATGGAATTAGAGGAAAAGGATTTGGAAGGTATGGATATGGCTACGGCTATGGCGCTGGGTACGGATATGGTTATACAGAAGATGATGAAAATGGGGGGTGGTGGAAAAGAATTTTTAAGAAGTAAGTAAAGAGAATAGTTTCAAAGTAAATTAGTAGTCCGCGATTTACTTTTTGCAGACCCGAAAAAATCCATTTGATGGTCAACCAAACTTGTTGATGTAAACTGGGATTGCAAAATTAAAATATTCTGGTGCATATTTAAACTGTTCGTTTCTATTCTCGGGAAAAACTGTCGATATTTCTCAGAATTTCTATATCATATTTCAATAGCATAAAACTTTAAAATACCAACCCTATTATCTATTAATTGCATGAATCGAAAGAAAAAAATCTTAGTCTTGTATGATAATAAATTATTGTCGTTATCCAATTTTCGAAATAAGGGGCTGCATGCCGAACATACCTTTAAAAAACTTAAATTAGTTTCCCGACTAGTAAGAAGAATATTTAAACTTTTACGTCTTAGTCAGAGTTATTGGTATGGGGATTGGAAAAGAAATTTGGTTTCTTTCAAAACGGTTATAATTTTTGCACCTGGAGAGTTAAGTGAACTCAGATTTATTAAAAAAGCTAATAATAACATACGCATAATATATTGGTATTGGAATCCTGTTATCAGAATTGGCAAACCACCGCCGGATTTATTTAAATTAGCTGAAGTTTGGTCTTTTGATCGCGAAGATTGTAGAAATTTTGGCTTTAGGTATAACAGCACATTTTATTTTGATAATCTTGTGCTACCAAAAAACAATGTTGAAATTGATGCAATTTTTGTTGGACTTAACAAAGGAAGACGCCAATATTTGCAAGGTTTGGAAAATCTACTTAATAGAAATGGAGTGAAGAGCTATTTTCATATTGTACCTGATAAAAATGAATCAGCTAAATTTCAAATTAAAGGGATCCCCTACGAAGAGTATTTGATAGTGCTATCAAAATCTATAGCCATAATCGATATAAAGCCTGTAGGACAATCCGGTTTGACTGTAAGGCCTATGGAATCTATATTTTTTGAAAAGAAATTGATCACCACTGATCAAACGATTTCATCAGAAGACTTTTACTATCCACAAAATGTATTTATCATTGGAAAAGATGACGAAAATTATTTAAAGAACTTTATTGACTCGCCTTATTTTTCACTAAATAAAAATATAGTCGCGAATTATGATATTGATAATTGGCTTAAAAGATTTAATTAATAGGAAAAGATTTATTTAATTAAACTTTCTTTTGGCATAACTATTTTAAATATTATTTATTTTCAACGGTTTACCGGATTATAGGTGAAAATTGCCGGTTTGATCACTGTTTTTCGTTGTTGTATAACAAGAACATATGGTCAAGGGAATGAAACTAACTACTTTATGCCGGCATTCGTAATTATTGTTTGTTTTTTTAACTATTAGATGGAGAGTGAATATAAAAAGATATTAATTTTATACAATTCAGGACTTGATTACTTTATCTCATATTTTGAAAATCAAGGAATTCAAACAAAAAGGACTTACAGTGAATCTCGCTTACTTTTAAGAATATTAAGAAGGGCATTCGCCTCTCTGAATTTTTCACAAGCATTTTGGTACGGTGATTGGAAAAAAACATTACCGGCATTGAAAACCGTGATAGTTTTTGCTGATTTGCATCCAGAGGTTTTAAAATATATTAAAAAGGTTAATAAGAATGTTAGAATCATATATTGGTATTGGGATCCGGTTTTTAGATTAGGACCTCCTAAAAAGTGGATATATAAAATTGCTGAAATGTGGTCTTTTGATCCGGACAATTGTCTGAAATATGGTTTTAAATTCAATAGAACTTTTTATTTCAGGAATATTCACCTGCGAAAAACCGCTACAGAATACGATGTTGTTTTCGTTGGAAACGATAAGGGCAGAATTGAATATTTACAAACGTTACAAAATGTATTTAGTAAATTGAGAATTAATGGATATTACCACATTATACCTGAGAAGCAAAATCGCGACAAAATACAGTATCAGGAAATTCCCTATGTTGATTATTTAAATCTTATTGCAAAATCAAAAGCTCTGATTGATGTAAAACCATTGGGTCAATCGGGTCTGACAATTCGAGTTATGGAGTCGATCTTTTTTAAAAAGAAATTAATTACTAATGATAATTCAATTATAAACCAGGATTTTTATTGTTCTGATAATATATTTATACAGGGAATGGACCGTGAAGATCAATTGATTGAATTTATAAATTCCCCGTATATTGAATTAGAAGCTAAAATTGTGGAACGATATGATGTAAAAAGCTGGCTTGAAAGATTTAATATTTAATGAAAGATTTTTTTAAAGCTTTTCTTTCATTTGGCTTGGCTTCTTCAATAGAAAAGTTGTTGGGCTTTATTATTTTGCCGATATATACACGGGAATTTAATAAAGTTGAATACGGAGTGATTGATATGGTGGGCACAGTGATAGGCGTAGCCACGATATTTAGTCTTTTGCAACTGGAAACTTCCTTACAAAGATACTATTATGAAGATAAAGATTTAAAAAGAAAACTTTTAATTACAAACACTTATATATGGATTGGAGGTTGCTCTGTTGTTGTTGGAACTCTAATTTTTTGTTTATCTTCTGTCCTGTCTCAAAAGTTATTTAAAACCGATGAATTTGCGGGATTAATAAGAATGGCAGCCATTCAATTACCCTTGGGTAATCTTGGTATGTTGGGATTATTACTATTAAGATTTCAGAAAGAAAACATTAAATTTTTAATAGTAATAATTACCAAGGTTGTTTTTTCTTTATTTCTAGTTTACTTATTTGTTATTCATTTAAGATTAGGACTTTCTGGTGTTTTCTATGCCCAGGTAGGTTCCATGCTAATAACAACTTCGATAGTAACCTTCTTTGTCAGAGATAATTTTGTATGGAGATTTTCAAGCAATATTTCGTATAGGAACTTTAAATATGCATTACCACAAATCCCAGCCGGAGTGGGTAGTATGGTTTTAGGACAAGCAAATCGGTTTTTTATGCTCGGATATTTAAGTTTAGGAGCAATTGGAATTTATTCAGTTTCAATAAGATTAGCTTCGAGCATTCAACTCGTTAATACTGCTTTCATCCTCGCATGGGCTCCTTTTATGCATGCACAGTTTAAAAAACAGAACAATAAAACTGTTTTTGCAAATGTTTTTCCTATTGTTGTCGCCGGAACTTTTCTTTTTGTTTGTTTAATCTCTCTTTACTCCCAAGAAATGGTAAAATTATTAACTACGGAAGAATTTTATAGCTCTTATAAGTATATTGGAGGATTAGCATTATTTTTTTCGTTATATATTATAAAAGAAACAATCGACATTGGCCCTAAGATTAGAGAGAAAACCAAATTCTTGTCTTTTACCTTCTTTTTGTCCGTCATTATAAACCTTTCTTCTCTTTTTTTATTTATTAGATATTTTCAAATAGAAGGCGTTGTTATTTCTATGATTATTACCAACTTATTCTTAATTGTAATTTCATGGATCATCTCCAATAAACTTTATTACATACCTTTCAGTGTCAGTAAATTTATTATTTTATTGATTCCAGCTCTTGTTTTATCGGTTTTAACCATGGTCACGGATTTAGCTTTGTATGTGAGAATTATTACTTCTGTATGCTTTATTCTATTTTACGGTATCTTATTTTTAAGATATTATAAGACTTTTCGTTCTTTAGCAATTTAGTGTATAGAATCAGTCCTTCTGGGCGTCAACCATTCAAAAAGGCTATGAATTGATCTTAATGAAGTAGCTGTCATAGTAACGGCCGATCTGAGTTCTAAGTCAATTTCTATTTGCTATGAATGAATTAGTGCCGAATTCTTTTAATTATTTCTTATTAAATATGGGCTATTTATCCGAATGGTATAGAAAGTCTGACGAAAAATTGACAAATTACAAGTCAGAATTATGGTAGCATTCCCTTTCATTTACTTCTCTCTCCTTCTCACTTATATTTTAATTAAAAAAAGAAGATTTGGCATCAGCGCTTATGTAGTATCCCTTTATACCTTAACAAGTTTTTTTGCATTATTAATAGATATTAATGGTTTGAGGTCTTTTGAGACTGTTAACTATCAAATAAGCGCATTTCCGGCTGTTTTATATTGCTTATTGTTAACTCTCACCATCTGGCCTTTCTACCGAAATGATTTAAAAAAGATTTCCACAATCAGGCTAAATAAGCCCAGATTATTTAATTTTATTGTATATTTTTATTTCGGATGTTTCCTGTTAATTCTGATAACTTCCTTTAATTCGATAATTAAAATATTGAGCGGAAATTTAGGAGAACTTAGAAGTGCCCTATATAGAGGTGAAACTATTACTGATATTAATATTGGGGGTGTGTTTAAGCCTGTTTTTATTATAGCAAATGTCTTTGGGCGGTTTTCAATGATTATGATATTATTTTATTATTATAGCATTACATATTTAAAAAGGTCTAAGCTTTTTAATAATATTGTGCTTTTATCATCAATGTCCATTGTTCTGATGGGCGTAACCGGAGTTGACCGCTCGAAGGTATTTTATTGGATGCTTGCCTACGGATTTTGTTTGATATATTTTTGGCGACGATTAAACAAAAAGCAACATAAAAGTATTGTTATTGTCTCAGGTTTCATTTTATCAATTGTAGCGGCGTATCTCATAGCTCTAACAGTTTCACGGTTTGACGTTCAGGATTCAGGAAGCGGCGGCTCAATGATTTCCTATACTGGACAATCTTTTATTAACTTTTCTTATTTTTTCGATAATGTTACAAATAAAGAGTTCTCTTTGCAACGAATTTTGCCACTCATATATAAGTTATTTGTTGATAATGGAATAGAAAACACAACACAATTAAATGCAGCTATTGGATTACAAACAGGTAAGAATTTAGGAGTTTTTTCTACATTTATAGGTGACATCATGGTTGCCTCAGGCCGGTTTATTGGATTTATTTATTGTATCGGTTTTTATTTTACGTGTATATTGTTCCTCGGTTTGAAAAGAAAAACAATTACTAATTTTTATCA
>JBDTIC010000092.1:0-6401 GCA_039936595.1 Ginsengibacter sp.
AAATAGGTCAAACTTGTATTTTTGAGAAAATCATATAAAATACTGCCTCAATCTGTCTATAAAGAAATAGCTGAATTTATGACAACCATGAATCCCGCTAAAGTTATTGCTTTCAAACACTCTGAAGCCAACCAAACCGGATTTAATTTTTTAATGGACAAACAAACGGAAAGCGTGTTAGCTCACGATGAAAAAAGGGAGTTAGAACACTACCTCATACTCAACCGAATCATAGGACTTGCAAGAGCACAGGCTTTGATCCTATCAGGCAAATAAAAAGGAATACAATACTTAAAATAATTGCTAAATTCATATATTTAATTGTTGTAAAAAGAAAGCAGACAATAAGTGGAAATAGCGAATAATAATGCTTTAGTGTATTATGAAATAGTAGGATAATGGGGCATAAATTGAAAATGACTTCCAACTTTATAACCAACCAAAAAATATGAAAAAAGTAAAATGGGGAATTCTGAGCACCGCAAAAATTGGCGTCACGAAAGTGATTCCGGCGTTACAACTGGCGGACAATTGTGAAGTAATAGCAATAGCGTCACGTGATTTAAACAAAGCAAAGTCAATCGCAGCACAATTGAATATAGCTAAGGCTTTTGGCAGTTATGAAGAGTTGTTGGCTGATAACGAAATCGATGCTGTATACAATCCTCTACCCAATCACCTGCATTTGCCATTTACCCTCGCGGCCATAAAAGCTGGTAAACACGTGCTGTGTGAAAAGCCAATTGGATTAAATAAAGTGGAAGCGGAAACTTTAAAAAAAGAAGTTGCATTGCATCCTGGTATAAAAGTAATGGAAGCCTTTATGTATCGCTTTCATCCACAATGGATTAAAACAAAAGAACTTGTGGACAATGGGACAATTGGCAAAGTAAAAAATATTCAAACTTTTTTCTCATTCAATAATGTGGACCCCGAAAATATCAGGAACAAGGCAGATATTGGTGGAGGTGCTCTAATGGATATAGGCTGCTATTGTATTTCTTTTCCCCGATTCATCCTGGGAATAGAACCGATACGTGTTTCGGGAACGAGTGTGACTGATAAAGAATTTAAAACAGATATCGTAACATCTGGAACACTGTTTTTCAGAGAAGATGTTACTGCTAATTTTACCTGTTCTACTCAATTGTTTCCCTACCAAAGGTCGATTATTATCGGGGATAAGGGGCGTATAGAAATAGACATCCCCTGCAATGCCCCACCCGATAAACCGACAAAAGTTACCTTATACCTCGATGGCGATGAAAAAATAATGTACTTTGAGGGCAATCAATATACTTTAGAGGGTGAAGCATTTGCCAACAGCATTTTAAATAATACTGATGTACCTGCTTCCTTATCGGATGCAGTCTATAATATGAAAGTAATTGATGCCATTGTTGAAAGTAATTTGAAAAGCTCTGTCGTTAATCTTTGATAGGTACCTTTTTTAAAAAATAAGTTTTACAATAAAAAAAACATTAAATGAAAATTCAATCAAAAAGGCAGTCAGTTTTTGTTTTGCAAATTCTCACTGCCCTCTTCGCCTTATTGATTCTGAGTGCCAACCGGGCTAATGCAAAACCTAAAATATTAGTTTTTGCTAAAACCGCAGGATTTCATCATAATTCTATTGCAGTAGGTCTGATAGCTATTCAAAAGTTAGGCACTGAAAACAATTTTGGCGTAGATACTACCACGGATGCAGAAAAGTTTACGACCAAAAATTTAAAAGGATATAAGGCAATTGTTTTTTTAAGTACAACGGGGGATGTATTGAATGATGCTCAACAGGAAGCCTTCAAAAAATACATTGAATCGGGAGGAGGCTTTATGGGAATACATGCCGCCACAGATTGCGAGTACGACTGGCCATGGTATGGAAATCTGGTGGGAGCCTACTTCAAAGCCCACCCGGCCCAACAAACAGCTACTTTAAACATTGTAGATCCAAATAATATTTCTACAAAGCATTTGCCTAATCCCTGGATACGGAAAGATGAATGGTACACATTTAAATGGGTAGCTGAAGGTTTGCATGAACTGATCACTATTGATGAAAGCAGCTATAACCTTGGAAAGATAGCGCCAATGGGGCACCATCCTATGGCATGGTATCATGAGTATGATGGCGGCAGGGCGTTTTATACAGAATTAGGCCACACAGATGAATCTTATGCAGATCCTCTTTACCTGAAACATATTTTGGGTGGCATAGAATATGCAATGGGCGAAACTAAGTAACGTATCAGCACATGCGCAATATGCAAAAAACGGACTTCCAACCATTAATAAATCTAAAAATGAAACAAAAACTACAGGTAATTTGCCTGGTATTATTTTCTTTAATTCTATTTAGCTGTAATCAACAACAAAAATATCGCGAACCGGTTTTTAATCCCCATCCTACAGGAGCCTATTTAACACCGGAGGAAAGTATGAAAACCATTTACCTTCCTAAGGGATATCATATTGAACTGGTTGCAAGCGAACCCATGATCAAAGAACCCGTAGCTATAGCATGGGATGGGAATGGCAGAATGTATGTAGCGGAAATGAATACGTATATGCAGGATGCAGATGCTACGGGGGAGCGGAAACCTACGAGCAGGATCCTCCGGCTGGAAGATACCAATAACGACGGAGTAATGGATAAGCGCACCGTATTTGTAGATAGTTTATTATTGCCCAGGATGATGCAGTGCGTAGGAAATGAATTGCTGGTGAATGAAACCAATTCTATCACTATTGATAGTTATAAAGATACTACAGGTGATGGCATAGCTGATGTAAAAAAAGTGGTTTATAAAAATGATAAATACACGGCAAGTGATGCAAACATGGAACACCAGCGCAGTGGCCTGGACTGGAATATTGACAATTGGATGTATGTTACCTATGATCCGGTTCGTTTCCGATATACAAATGGGGTCATGAAAGTAGATACCATCACCAGCGGAACGGACGGGCAATGGGGAGTCACTCATGATAACTATGGCCGCCTGTTCTTTTCAAGTGCGGGTGGTGAGGTTCCGGCAGTCGGTATACAAATCAATCCTGTGTATGGAAGGTTGGAGTTTCCTGATCAGGTTACTGAAGAATTCCAGCAGGTATGGCCGATCATCGCCACACCTGATGTGCAGGGCGGCAACATTCGGTTACGTGCTAATAATACCCTTAACCATTTTACAGCTTGTTGTGGTCAAAGTATTTACAGAGGTAACCATTTACCGGGAGACTTAGTAGGAGATTATATTGTTTGTGAGCCGGTGGGCAGAATCGTGCGCCGTGCAAAGGTTATTGATACTGACGGGAAGATTGTGCTTAAAAATGCATACGACAAGAAAGAATTTATTTCATCGTCAGATATGAATTTCAGGCCCATTAATTCTGCAACCGGTCCGGATGGTAATCTTTACATTGTAGATATGTACCGGGGAATTATCCAGCAAGGCAATTGGACGCAACCAGGGTCTTTTCTGAGGCATAAAATTGATAGCCTGGGTTTGGATAAAAATATTGGTCGCGGCCGTATCTACCGCATAGTGTATGACGGATACAAACAAGGAGCTCAACCAAAAATGCTTGATGAGCCCAGCTCAAAGTTGGTAACTTATCTCAATAATGCAAATGGCTGGTGGAGAGACAATGCTCAAAAACAAATAATTACTAATGGTGACAAATCGGTAGTTCCAGCCTTAAAGCTTATGGCGTCTGGCCAGGGTGCCCCAGGTGAAAAAATTACCCAACTTGGTAAAATCCATGCATTATGGACTCTTGAAGGCCTTGATGCTATTGATAAAGATGTGTTGACTGAGGCATTAAAAGATAATGATCCTCAGGTAAAAAGAACTGCTGTATGGATCAGCGAGCCCTATTTGAAAAAGAATGACGAACAGTTATTAAACCAGGTAGCTCAACTTAAAAATGACCCAAGTTATGATGTGCGCGTACAGGTATTGATGTCGATGTACAACTCTAAAACCAAAACAGGCGAAACTATTGTTAAGGACATTGCAGACCTGGACGCCAATAACCAAATGCTGACGGATACGAGAAAAGCTCTTGACAAAAATGAAGTGGTAGGAACACTTTTAGCCAGGTTAGGCGATATGCCGGTTCGGGATAAGGAATTAATTTTGCGGGGAGCATCTACTTTCAAATCGTTTTGCTCTACCTGTCACGGCGCTGATGGAAAAGGATTGGCGGTTGGTAACGGCATCCCAACTGCTCCCCCACTCGTAGGATCCAAACGCCTGGGCTATGCTGAAAAAGATGCTGCCATCAGGATATTATTACACGGATTGAAAGGACCCATAGATGGAAAATCTTACTCCAGTGAAATGCCCTCAATGGCGGACAACAACGATAGATGGATCGCTTCAGCATTAAGCTATGTAAGATTCGAGTTTGGTAAAACGAATCACGATAAAAACCTCTCCCCTATTGTGAAGCCCGATGAAATAAAGGCCATGAGAAAAGAAGATGAAGGAAGAAAAACACCCATGACTTATAAAGAAATAGCTATTAAAAAATAATGAGTATTATTTTACAGTCAGATTTTGCAAGAAGAATAAAATCAGGAGCTTATGATTTTTATCCCTAATCCATTTTAAAGTATAATAATCATGAATCATCAAGTGATAGTCGGTTTTGGTGAAGTACTTTGGGATATTCTCGGTAATGAGAAATTACTTGGAGGAGCACCTGCTAATTTTGGCTACCATTGCAAACAATTAGGAGCCGACGCAAAGATTGTAAGTGCGGTGGGAAACGATGAGTTGGGAGTCGAAATTATACAACACTTCATCCAAAAAGCATTACCTACTGAATATCTTCAACGTACATCAGCCCATCAAACGGGTACAGTAACTGTTGAAATTGACGAACGAGGGGTGCCTTCCTATATCATTCACGAGCCGGTCGCCTGGGACTATATTGAATGGAATGATACCTTACACTCTTTATCAGTAATGGCTGATGCTATTTGTTTTGGTTCACTATCCCAAAGGGACACTGTGACCAAAGCTACTTTGCACAAAATGCTGAAGTCAGTATCTCACAAATGCCTTAAAGTATTTGATATCAATCTGAGACAGCCTTTTTATACCCATCAGGTTTTATTGGAGTCTTTGGAATTAGCCAATGTCGTCAAAATGAATATAGATGAAGCATTGATAGTTGGAGCCATGTTTAATTGGGGCAATGATGTGCAAAGAATTGTAATGGAACTTTTTAAAAAATTTAATTTCCAACTGGTAGCAATTACTTATGGGGAAGAAGGAAGTAAATTATACACAACTGATAAAGAGAGCTTTATGAAAGTAAATGCTGTAAAAATATCAGATACCATTGGGGCTGGTGACTCCTTTACTGCTGCAATAGTTACGGGCTGGCTCAATCAATTGCCATTGGCAGAAATACATGAACTTGCTACAAATTTGTCTGCATATATCTGTACTCAACGCGGCGCTATGCCAGCTTATGATAAAGACTTTGCCAGTGTGTTAAAGCAGAAGGACTGATAGAAAACACTTATCCTTGTTTGGCCTCACCTGTGCGCTTACACAGAAAGATATTGAATTTGTTTAGTATTAGGGTACAAGAATAATAGGGCTGGTTGCACCAGTTATCGTTCCTATTCCACCACTTATTCCTCCTACTAGTGTAGAGAGACTTCCTAATTTCGCAACGGGTACATTTCCATTGTTTAGCTTTATAACCCCTGCATTTAAATTCATTACACCAACTCCTTGTATGGTTGTATTGTTACCTTTTATGGATGGAGAGGCTATTCCTTCTACCTTGGTGGATATCCCTTTTATGTTAATGGTTTGCTGCGCATTGATGTTAACATTTCTCCCAGACAAACTGATATCTCCCGAGGTCGATTTAATAGAGATATTATCTCCTGATTTATCGTAATGTTCCCATTTTCTTCAATTATTATTTGGGTATTGCCTTCTTTTAAGGTAATACTGTTGCCTGCGCCGACAGCTTCCACAACCAGTTTTTTAGAAGTGACAATACCGCTATCTGGCTGGAGCACTCCTTTTACAGACAATCCATTCGGCGGAGGAACGCTGCCCGATCCTATAGAAGTGCCGCCGTTGTTGAATGTTTTTAACTTGGTACTGTCATTTAATTTAATTGCACCATAAACAGATCTGAATTGTCGGTAGTCTTTACATGCAAAGTGGCTTCGGTGCTTGTTGTATTTATTCCTACACCGTTCGTTTGAGCCTTCAAATGCAGAGAAGTAAAAGACACAAAACTTAGGTAAATAGATTTCGTCATTGTATAATTTCTAAATTGAGGAATATTGGCTAATAATCTGCTGTCTGCAATTCATATCAAATCGACAGTGTGACTAACATAAATTCTCATTCCGGCGATAGCGC
>JBDTIC010000093.1:0-4118 GCA_039936595.1 Ginsengibacter sp.
TATGGCTGGTACTTATATTCCTGTTTACAACATCCAATCCTTTGTTACTGTAATCAAGCGCTTCCCGATAATTACCTGATAAAAAGTAAACTTCTGAAAGATTCAATAATTGATAAAACGCAATAAGCGTATGTGGCCCCTGTGCCTTTACTACATAATTATATCCTTTATTTGCCTTGGCAACGGCTATTTTAGATTGATGATGCTCTGCGTAAAATAAAGCGGCATTTCTTAAAAAATCAAGATAGATATTATCATAGTCTCCCTGCAAGGATTCTTCATACAGGCTGTCCGTCTTTTCATAGAAATAGGTTGCCTGCTTTACATCCTTCTTAGTATCATATAGCAGGGCAAGCGTATTGCAGGCATCAGCCTGCCAGAAAAGATAATTGACACCTGAACCTTCAATTTTATTTAGTCCTTTTTCAAGAAATACTAACGCCCTGTCGTAGTCTCTTAATGCAAAATAGATTTGCCCCAATAATATTTGAGAAATAAAGATTGCAGGATTGCTCTCTGTTAATTTTTTTTGTTTTTGCTCATAAGAGTATTCGAGCAAGTCCTTTGCTTTTCTCAAATCACCAAGTTCCTTATAAATACCGGCCAGGTTATCAGTTGCTTCATACTGAAGAGTGACGGCATTCACTTTTTTGGGATCAGGCGCCTTATCAGCTATAAAGTCTTTAAGATTAGTAATGGTAGTTTTTAAAGCCTCAATCGCACCAGTGACATTACCCTGTAACTGGTATAGGCCCGATAAATTATTTAGAAGAATTGCCGTCCTGTAAAATTTATTTAACGGATTTTGCTCGGTTTTTTTAAGTGTTGCCAATGCATTTTGATAATAATATAAAGCGCTGTCTGTTTTCGAGGCATACCACATAGTGGCTCCCATTGCATTATAGGATATGTACAAAGTAACATAATCAGGCTTTTTATCCGCCAACACATGTTGGATAGCAGTCCTTGCATAGTGTTGTGCCAATTTCAAATCAGCCATTCGCTGAGCATAAGTAGAAAGGTTATTTTCAACAAGAGCCAGATCATTACCAGTCTTCTCCTGCATTAGTAACGTGTATTTGAGTGCCTGCTGATTGGCGTGGTATCCCTTGTCGTTTAATCCTAACGTGCCATAGTATTCACCGGTTTCGATGTAGATCTGCCGTAGGGTTGCAGGATTGGAAGACAGTTTTTTTATTTTTCCGGCAAAGAGTTCCATTTTTTTTATTGACTCTTCTACACCTGATAGTCCCTGGCTTATTTTACCCACATAATAAATGTAAGTTACCAATGAATCTGCTTTACCCAAAGCAGAATAAGAATCAATAATTGGCTTAAGAATTCCCTCCGCTTTTTTATATTCTTTTTCAGTAATGGCTTTTTCTATCTCGTTAACACCTTTGCTCTGCCCATTTAGCAATATTACATTTCCGGTAATTAAATAAAGTAGAATGAAATATCTGAAAAATGATGCACTCATATAGTCTGGTTAAAAATGAGTCAATAATCAACATTGATCTCTAATCTTCTTTTAATTTTGATAACAAGACCTCTTTGTTTGGATGATCAGAGTTATCAATAAAAGGAATAGCTTCTCTTTTTTTATTACTTTTTAGCAACGCAAGTCCTGTGTACCAGTTAGCATCTTTATAAAAAACAGAAGCTCTATTTGAAACAACATTTTTAAAATAACCAATAGCTTCATGAGTGTTACCCTGTGCAAGATTAGCAGAACCCAAAAAATAATTCAATGTATCACTTCCCGGGTTTGTTTTTAATAACTTTCCCCAGGATTCAATTGCAGAAGCATATTCGCCGGTTTTATAGTCTATCATGGCGCGGTCAAATAAATAATTATCTGAAGAGCTCATCGCTGTAATTAAGCCGGGATCCTGTTTAAAGTATTCGGCGAATAGCTTGTCGCTTTTATTGGATTGATTAAAAAACAACAAAGCTCCTACTCCAATGACCACAATAACTGAAGCCGCCACCAGCCAACGATTCATAGAAATTACTTTATTACGGATCTTGCCTTCATTTTTTTTTGATGAAAAAGAATCGTTATGAAATTCTTCTATCTTATCATTTAAAGTAGCTTCCTGAATCCCGATAAACAAAAGGCGTACAGACTTCACTTTGTTTCGAAGAATTGTATCATTTTGCAGCTTTGAAGTAAAAGCTACATATTCGTCATCAGGCATCTGCTTTAAAACATATTGCTCGATGATCTCTAATTCTTCTTCAGGTATATCGGTATTTGTGTTCAAGGATTATTTTATTTTTTTAATAATACCCGGAGCCGTTGCAGGCATCGGTATTTATTATTTTTTGCGGTAGCCTCTGTCCATTCAAATCGCTGAGCAATGTTCTTCATGGATTCCTTTTTATAATAAAACCTAGTCAATACTTCCCTGCAATTTTCTCCGAGCCTGTTAAATTTATCTTTTACTTCCGTTATGTATCGTTCATCTTCCTCAGGTAAGATATCTTCCGGCAAGTTATCAGCATGATCATTTATTGCTGTCACTTTTTTGTAATGCCCTGACCGCAGATGATCCATCCATTTATTTCTAGCGATCCGGTAAAGATATCCTGACAGTGCATTTTCATTCTCAGGATAAAATTTATCTAATTGTATGTTTCTCCATACGGCTATAAAGGCCTCCTGATAAATATCTTTGGCATCATCTCTAGTGCCATTATTATTCAAAACATACATTTCTACTTTATAGAAATTGTCTTTATATAAATTTTTAAGGGCACCTTGATCATTGGCCTTAATAGCGTTAAAACAAGTGAGATCATCGATATTTTCTTTATAATTCTTTTGCTGCATCTTTTTTCTGAATCCTGCAAAAGATAGAAAATATTATTAATAAACCCAACAATGAATATCAATGCGATTAAAAAAACACACCTATTATTTAGCAAAGCGCTCTCACGTTTAGTAATACATCGTTTGTCATTATAAAAGGTCATCATTATAGTTATTAGAAAAATTATCTACTGGTCCACACGTTTCAGTTCCTTCCATCGTTGATCCTGCAATACAGAAGACGGATCAAAATTTGGATTGTCGCTCATTATATAGCTGCTCCCGTCACTTCGGCTCCAGGCATGGCTGTATCCACTGCTCAATTCCACTTTCCCTGTTTCATCCCGGTAGTTCTCTACTTCACGTATTGCTTTTACAAAATTTGTATTAATACGGTCTTGAGAGCCCTGGCTCTTTTCCCAACTTCTCATGCGGGTATCCATATCTGCGAGGTTTTGATTCCCCCTTGCTATGGCAGCTTTTCCTATTTCATTGGTTTGTTGGTCAATCATCCTGATCTTTTGCTGGTGAATTATGTTACTGTTTTCCCTGGCTTGCCTGGCAGCATTATTAATAGCATTTATCCTGGCCATATTGGTTCTTACACTACTCAGCATGGTGCTCATCATCCTGGAGGCTTTTTCGGATTCATTTGCAGGGTATTTAAAAACAATCCTTTTAGTGGTGCTGGTTACATAGGATTTGGAATAAGAACCATTGTAAATATTAGGAATGATGGTTTCAGAAATCATGATACCACAAAGAACGATTCCTTCCGATCCATCTTTCCATTTAACGCGGGCAGTTATAGCACTCGGATACATATTTACATCTGAAGCTCCATAACGCATCATTTCCAAACGGTCAGCATCTGCTCTTTCTTTTAATGAACTCAGACCTTCGTCATTATTCTTAATATCCGTAATGGCCGGGCCTCCCAATTCCTGGTTAACAAACACCTGTTTAAAATATTGGGCTGCATCAAGAGGTTCCCCAAACCCGGTATACTCATTCTGATTATTACGCATAATCTCATTTATTTGAGGATCAGAGCCAAATAAAAATACTTTCATCGGGAAAAACTCAAGACTATATTGGCCATCAGGAGATGCAGTTTTGAACTTTGTATTAACACCGCCGCCAACATTCCCGGGTGTAGTCCACCAAATATCACTACTATTTTTCCAACCCTTAGGCACCAGTATACTATATGCCTCAACCGGTTCGGTGAAAGCTATTTTATCTAAAACCCTTACTCTTTCCATAATAGTATAATCCATTCCTTCAATAAATTTTTGAGCCG
>JBDTIC010000094.1:0-3275 GCA_039936595.1 Ginsengibacter sp.
TTTGTCCTTTTAAAGTATAGGTCAGAACTTCACCAACTTCCGCCAGGTGGTTGGCATTTGCATCAGTGACTTCTTTTTCAAGGGTAACGGTAGGATCTTTCATCTTGATAGTGAAGGTAAAAACGCCCGGATAATATTTGTCTGCTTCTGTACCAAATTGTAGAGCAATAGAAGTCGCATTTGGAGTAATTCCATAACCGGATCCTACATCAAACATGTCAATATCAAGGCCCATTTGATTGGTATAATTGGGATTTTTAGTGGTAACATGATTTCCGTTATTAGTGATAGTACCGTTCCATGGATTATTTTTTGGATTGGTAGCATTCGAAAAAGTATTTCCATTAATCTTAAGAAAATCGCCATTCAGGTTCGCGTCTCCTTCCCATGCAACAACTCCCATTGTTGCATCTGCTGCAGCCATAGCGCCGGACGGAACATCTAATCCTGTTAATGTAACAGTAGTAGTGGTCGAACTTCCGCCGTTATATACTACCTGGAAACCGTCATACAAGCGTACACTATTATATGAAAGCGTAGTATTTTCATATACGACTACAATACACCAACCACCATGATTCCCCCCGTCTGCAATGGCTCCTATGCTTAGAGGTGCATTGCCCACCTGGTAACTACCTGCACCATTATTTTTTATAAACGTCGTAATGTCGGCATAAGCCTGGTACTCGGTATATCCGGATACAATTATCGTTTTATCTATTCCTAAAGCAGTTACATCGGAATAGTCGCTGGAGGAACCCTTTCTGATTTTTACCTTTTTATTTACATCCTTAGATAAATCGAATTCTGAATCGGCAACACGGCCACCCCAATATAAACGCGCAAGCTTTATAGTAGTGGTTCCGTCAGGTAACATAAGATCTGAAGATGAAGAGTTTCTTGTAACGCTTCCATTACCCGAACTACCATCAACATCAACATATTGCATGTTCTCATCATCGTTCCCATAAGAGCTGTTGCCGTCAAAGCTATTATCATTCATTTTTGTGGTGTAAACACTGCCATTGCTTTTGACTATGTGCAAAAGTGTATTACCAAAAATGGTAGAGCTTCCTTTAAGGTTGTCGGAATAGACAAGACTGTATGTTCTTGTCTGTGATTGTACTGTCGCAGATGCAAGAAGCAAAATAAGGACTGAAAATGCTTCGTAAAATCTCTTTTGTAAAAAAATGCCTGAAGTAAAGGTGTTCATCGTAGTAATTTTCTGTGGTTAAAAAATGATAAAGTATTAGTTCATCATATCATTTCAGACTATAATAAGCGAGCATTACTAAGGAACCTGGATGGGTATCTTAAAAAATCAGAATATTTAATTAGAGGAATATGGGTATGGTATAGTCAACCATAATAAACGCAAGTGTAGGCAAGCACAATAAGCATTTGCTTTTCGAAAAGATGAATGGAAAACTTTATGATGGGGAAAGACCTTTCGGTAGGTTTGGAAGAGCAAAATTAAAAACTACTCTGAGAAATCAAAGCTTTTATGTATTTATTTTTTAATAAAAAAAATTTGTTGAAATTATCCAGGGCCCTTAATGATAAAGCTTGATAAATATTTAAGCCTTTAGATTAAAGATTTGTTGTGAGGCTTTCTGCGCAGGAAACCAGGAAGCAATGAAAGCTATAATAGCTGAGGTGAGTACTACAAGAATAAAATCAGTGAGTACTAATTTTACAGGGAAATAGTCAATTAAAAATGAGTTGCCCTCAAGTTTTATCAAATGAAATTTCATTTGTAAAAAAGAGATAATTAATGCCAGAATAATTCCGGTGCAGGCACCTACAGCAGCCAGGAGAATACCTTCACTTAAAAATATTTTTTTTACTAAAGACCGATCCGCTCCTAATGATTGTAACACACTAATGTCTTTTCTTTTTTCCAACACAAGCATAGTTAATGCGCCTACCATATTGAATGCGGCGATAATAAGTATTAAGGTGAGGACAGCATAAATAAACCATTTTTCAAGCCTCATGGAATTATACAGGCTCATGTTTTGTTCGTATTTAGTGAGTACTTTATAACTATCACCTAATGTGTTTTGGAGAATTTTTTTAAATTTTTCTGACTGCTCCGGATTGAGCAAAGAAATATCCAGGGCGCTGTATTCATCAGGCTGATAATTCATTTGCTGTTTAATAAAAGCAAGATTGGTAATTACATATTTATTATCGAAATCCTGCTGAATAGCAAAACTTCCGGCAGTAGTGGCATTCCCCTCACTAAGTGCAGCAAGGGGATTTGGATTATTCGAGTTTGTCTTTTTAGGAAGAAAAACTGTTACGGGCATAAGATTCCTGTCTGCCTGTACGCCAATAGCGCTTTCAATCCCTACGCCTAAAATTAATTTAGGATGATCCATTGTCCCCACATTAAAATCTCCATGATACATTTTCTCCGGAACGCCGGATACTTTATAATAAGCTGAATCAACTCCTCTTAACAAAACCACGGTTTGATCTTCGCCATTTTGCAAAAGCGCTTTTTCCTGTACACTAAATGAAGTCCCTTTTATACCCTTGATTTTGTGGATATCATTTAGTTGAGATTGCGTAAATATAAAAGTTTTCCCCTTGGCCGGAACTACTTTTATATCGGCATAAAAATTAGAATACAGTGATTTTACTAAGTCTTCAAAGCCATTGAAAACGCTAAGAACCAACACCTGGCACATTGTAGAAAATGCAATGACTCCTGCCGTTACCCATGAAATGATATTAATAGCATTTGTGCTTTTCTTTGCTTTAAAATATCTCCAGGCGAATTTGAGGTACAAGGATAAATGGTTGAATAGGTGGGGCTTTAATTTAATCGGTAAGATTCTCTGTCTTCTCTTCCGGGGTTGGTAGGCTATCTTTCTTTATATCATCGAGTAATTTTTCTAATTTAAAAACATAATCCAGAGTGTCATCCAGATAAAAAGTAAGCTGAGGAATGATGCGTAACTGGTGTCTCATCCTTTTTCCCAGTTCTCCGCGTATTTCGCTACTATGTTCTTTAAATTTTTCCAAAGTAGCCTCTGTATCTTTTACCTGGAATAAACTCAGGTATATTCTTGCTTCATATAGATCAGGAGTAATTTTTACTGAGGAGATAGATATCATACCCCCACCTGCCATAGTCAGGCCCATCTTCAAAAAGATTTCATTTAATTCTTTAGAGATTTCGATGGCTACCTGTTTTTGTCTTTTACCTTCTGTCATGTTATATCATTAGGGTTCTTTGTAAAATTAGTTACTTTGCTGCTATTTCA